>JAKASH010000352.1 GCA_021828225.1 Acidobacteriota bacterium
ACCCTGAGCCTCTATGAAGGCATCATCCGACGCAACCGGATGGCCAGAGCAGCCTTCGGAATGAGATAACGGCACTTTAGCAGGCGCTACACGCGTCCCGGCGCCGCGGGATGCCCACCCGGGTCATGGGGATTGGATGGCGCTTTCCGGTTCCGGTGGCGATGCCACCGGCTATTGTATGGCACCCCTCCGGGGTGCGGCGTTTCTGTCCGGTCGCCCCGAAGGGGCGGAAGAGAATAGCCGGAGGCAGCGCCTCGGGATGAAATCTCTGCCTCCCCTGCCGGGGTTCTTTCCTGTGGGAGCTTTTCTATCCCGTGGTTCACGCTACGGGCTAACTTCTGTCGCCGCTATGGCAAGAACCGGCCTACGACATAACTGATTGCGCATGTTGGGAGGCGAACTGGCTGCCTCAGTGCCCCGATTCATCGGGGCCGTTCACGCGCAGCTGGTCGTAGCGGCTTTAGCCGCTGAGGCCACCCAAGGGCTAAAGCCCGCCGGGGAATGCCGTCTTGCGGTACGGATGAATCCGCACGCTTTTGCCCCCGCGCAACAGACGCACGGCGCGATTGGAAATAGCAGATCTGAGATTTCAAATTGGCCAGAGAGAGCTACCGGTGAGAACAGCTCCGCTACGGTCAGGATTTCAGGGCATGGGGTGCGCGGCGAGGTTGGCGTGGGGGACGAGTTGCTGGTAGACGGCGTTCGAGACAGGAGTATTCCAGTGGCCGGTGACCTTGGCGAATCCGACCAGTCCAAGGAAGAGCAGAGCGATCCCCGCAGCCATGGCCCAGCCGGGTATGCCGTTTCTCTGTTTTTTTGATTCCAGCATTTTGGGAAGTGACATGCCGAGTGCGCCCTCCACCGGGCAGACGGCGACGCACGCCATGCAGCCAGTGCACTCCGCCGAGCGGACACTGGCCAGCCGGTCCACCGGCAGCGACGACGGACAGGCGCGTGCGCACTTAGCGCAATCGATGCACGCCTCGGCGTTGCGCCGGATGCGGAGCGGGCCGGAGAGCGAGACCAGCCCGAGCAGCGCTCCGTAAGGGCAGAGATAGCGGCACCAGAAGTTCTGCACAAATAGCGACGCCACAGCCAGCAGGCCGATCACCGCCATCCCTGTGACTCCCAGGAAACGGAAAAAATCGAGCATTTTGACGGCGGCGATCAGCCCGTAGGGGGTATGCATGAAACTCGAGATGGCCTCTGCCGACATGCCGGCGATGGCCCAGAGGAAAAATCCGAGCAGCAGATACTTGAGCCCGCGCAGGGGAATATCCAGCCAGTCCGGGAGACGGAAATTGCGCCGGAAAATTTTGCGGCCCGCGCGCCAGAGATATTCGGAGATGGTTCCCACCGGGCAGAGCCAACTGCAGAAAGCCTTGCGAAACAGAAAAGCGATAGAGAGAAAAGTGACCAGCAGAAACATGGCCGCGGGATGGATGGTTGGAATGCGGCCGGTCGCGAGCCAGTACTTGAGATTCATCAGTCCGGCGATGGGCAGCCAGCCCTCCACGCCCGCAGGCCGCCCGACGGAGAGCGACGAGCCTGCGACTTCAAAATGGCGGACCCATAGATAGAACTGGCCGCCCAGCCAGACATTCAGCAAGAGAAATACGATCTGGAAACTGCGCCGGAACCGCTGCGAATGGTCGCGCGTGCGCCGTCGCACCCGTTTCTTTTTCGTCCTGGTGCGGGGCGTTTGCGGCCTGGCGGGATCAATTGTGATCGGCGGAGCCGTTGCTGCATTGCCAGGATGGATTTCGATTCCCATAGCGCATCCGTAAGAGAAAAGAGTAGAAGACGTGTCAGCCGCGGGGTATGACTTTTGTCACGCCTCGACGAGTGACATTTATCACATTGGGTATGACTATTGTCACATCATCGTGGGAGTCGCACGCGTAGATTAAGAACCGTTCCATTCCGATGGACGGCATCGCGGAATGGAGCAAAGGAGGCCAGCCCCGATGGAGTGCCTCGGTGAGCAGGCAAGGGCTGGAGGCGCCGAGCGCGGTGGAGGCGGGAAAGCCTGTCCGAAACCTGTCCCCAGGCACAGTGCCAGGCAGTCGGAAAAGGTTGTGCGGGCGGGACAAAAGGCGCGCGACCGGAGAGTTGTGGCGACCGCATGAACCGAGGGGGGAACGTTGTCGAGCAAAAAAATTTCTTATAGCTGTAACCACATTTTTTTACTTGCGTATAGTATTATATGTAGTGGTAAAGTATCCACTACGTGGTGAAGATACCCGATGGCTTTTATTAGAAAGAGAGGACAGTCGTATTACCTGGTTCACAATGTGCGGCAGGACGGCCGCGTACGCCAGATTCATCTGGCCAAGCTGGGCCGCCGGCCGCACATCAGCGACGACGTAATTCGGGGAGTGACTTCCCGGCATCCCTTTGTGGAAGTGGACTGGAAGGGATTGAGGAAGAAAGCTTCCCAGGAGCTGGTTCGACCTTTCGAGAACGACTCACGCTATCTGCGGGAGTTGCTCGCCAGCATTCGCAACCTCCATCTCGATATTGGTGACCTCCATTTGCCGGTTCTTGCTATGACGCACGATCGTGAGCTGGTTGGGCAATTGACTTCAAGCCTGAAGCTGCTTCGTACCACGCTTGACGTTAAGTTGAATCAACTGCGTCGGGGAAGAGTACAGCCTTACTCGAGGTAAGGCAGGGAGGACAATGGGATGTCTCAATTTCAAACCATACTCGATCCAACACTCCACAGCCCGGAGGTGAAAGACTTTGAGCGGGCACTGATGCGGCGTGTGGTGGGGCAGGACCGGGCAATACGACGACTGGCAAGAATTTATCAGGTCTATAAGGCCGGACTTGCAGTGCAGGGACGGCCGCTGGCCAACCTGCTGTTTCTGGGGCCGACAGGCTCCGGCAAGACGCGGCTGGTGGAGGCCGCCAGCGAGGTGCTGTTCGGAAGCCCGAACGCGGTGCTCAAGATCGATTGTGCGGAATTCCAGCACAGCCACGAAATTGCCAAGCTGATCGGCTCGCCGCCGGGCTACCTGGGCCACCGCGAGACGCAGCCGCTGATTACGCAGGAGGCGCTGGAGTCGCACTACACCGAGACACTGAAGCTTTCATTCGTGCTGTTCGACGAGATCGAAAAAGCTTCAGATTCCTTGTGGCACCTGCTGCTGGGAATCCTGGACAAGGCCACGCTGACGCTGGGCGACAACCGCCGCGTGGACTTTTCGCACTCGATCATATTCATGACTTCCAACCTGGGCTCGCAT
The DNA here is from genome assembly GCA_021828225.1 of Acidobacteriota bacterium. Next base: position 3,252 of record JAKASH010000352.1, read on the forward strand.
GAGGTTTCAAGACTGATGCGAGGCGGGATGGGCTTCTCTCCGGAAGCGGCGGCGGATGACGAGGAACTGGACCACAAAATCTACCGCGTGGCCGTAGAGGCTGCTCGCAGGAAGTTTTCTCCGGAGTTCATGAACCGCATCGACAAAGTGATCGTCTTCCGGACACTGCGGAAAGAACATCTGGAAAAGATTCTCGACATCGAACTGGCCAAGGTGCAGGAACGGATCATTGCCGCGGCGCCGGGCAACCAGTTTGTGTTCAAATGCACGCGACCGGCTCGCGACCTGTTGCTGCGCGAGGGGACCGATCCACGGTCTGGCGCGCGCCACCTGAAGCGGGCGATTGAGCGCCACCTCGTCTTCCCGCTGTCCAACCTGCTGGCCACCAAGCAGGTGTGCATGGGCGACGTGATCACGGTCGACGCGGAGGCGGGCGGTTCAAAGCTCATCTTCATGCGGGAAGAGGAGGGAGCTCTGGTGAGCGCCGCGGCCGCTGCTCACCACAAGCAGGCGGCGTTGGTTCCGGTCTCGACGGAAAGCGCGGCCACACGGGCCTTGGCGGTGCGAATTTCCGGAGACTGAGTTTCCCGAAAGATCACCGATGAGGCCAGACTGGACGAGCGGGTTGGCCTGAACTTGCCTGCTCTAATACCGAACCTCCGCCGGATGCAGCCACGCATTCAGGGGACGTGGCGGATTGCTCATCCGCAAGGCTGCCCGTCCGGGATTTTTTCACTCGCACGGTGCGGGAGGACACACCCCGTGCCGCTCTGCCTTCAAGAATACTCTGGCTGTTGGGACTTCCCCGGACCTCATTGAGCACGGAGTTTTCCTCCGGATCTGGGTAGGGCAGCAGTGTTTCAACTCTGGAATCAAGACGCTTCTTTACTGCTCAGGACAAGCAAGGAGCAATCGTGAAACGCAAGGGAGTGCTCTACGACGTCGGGCGCGTGATGGGAGGTAATTGGCGCGTCCAGTCTTCGGCCCGAAAGTCGTGCACCGTGAACTTGAGATTATCAAGAACGACCTGCATTGCAATGCCGTGAGAGTCTGTGGTCTCGATATTGACCGGCTGATGATGGCTGCGGAAGACGCCCTGAAACAAGGCCTCGAAGTGTGGCTTTCTCCGGAGATGGGGGAAAGGAGTCAGCCAGAGACGCTTGACTACATCGCCACAGCCGCTCGGTCGGCACAGGCTTTGTGCGAGCGGCGGCCGGAAGAACTGATCTTTAGCGTGGGCAGTGAGCTGACTCTCTTCATGCAGGGCATCGTAGAAGGCCGGTGACTCATGGAGCGGATGGGCAATCTGTCGTTCATTGAGAACATCAAAGCAGGAAAGCACAACCGGCCGCTCAATGCGTTTCTGGCAAGGGCGACGGGGGCAGTGCGAAAGGCCTTCCAGATCGGA
>JAKASH010000353.1 GCA_021828225.1 Acidobacteriota bacterium
TCAAGTGCCGCAACACGGTGCGCGCCCCTAGGCGGAGTGAAGGTGAAGAAACCTGGAGAGTGAGCGGCATGGGTACCGAATTCCGTGATCCGAATGTTGTCCGTCACCAGGGACCTTGATCCCGCGCTTGCTATTGCCTGAATCACGTTCTCTCGCAACACCAGAAAGCTCGACCGGTCAATCCAAAGCTGGTCCGTCATGTCTTTCAAGTGGAAAACGATCCGGTCACAAGGAGTCTTCCGGCCCTGGAACTCGACCATAGTTTTACCCTTGAATGCAGCGGCCTTTTCGAATTGCCAAAGCTTTACAAAGCGGCCAACGAGAAGGTGCTGCATCTGGCCCAGCAGATCGCTCTGCTCTTCGGTCGCGGGCTCCCCCAACAAAGCGGCCGCCTCTCTTTCCGTGTACTCATTCTTGCGGGGCGCATAATGCCAGGTTGTCTTGCCATCACTGACGATCAGAACATTGGGCCCTTCGCCCGTCAATCCCATTCGCACGCGCTCCGGGCCGTCCGCGTCCAGTGTAATCACGGAACGGTGGGAGTAGCCCACGCGAGGCTGCACGAGAGAATCATCGCGAACCGCCACGATGTGGTAGTGCTGAAGGTGGCTGTAAACATAGCCGACCTTTCGCAGGATTTCGCCCACGTCGGGTGACGCGGAAAAGGCCGTGCGCGCCGCCCCCAGCGACAGAACAATCAGGCAAATCGCGCTCCCGATCACACCGATTCCGTTCCGTGCTTTCCCGCCGGAGCGGCTATTCCGTCCGTCTTTCCATTCGCAAGGGGTTACCCCACCCGTCACCACCTCACCTTCCGTTGCTCGAACGCCCGCCGCTTTTCAGGCCTTCTCGAGGGAGGCAAAACGTTCCACCAGCTTTTTGCGGCCGTAGCCGGGGAAGCTGATGGTCAATTTGGTATCATCGCCTTCCCCTTCGCTATCGAGAACTGTCCCGATTCCGTACTTTGGATGACGCACTTTTGAGCCCTGCCGCCAGCGAGGCGAAGCCACTGGCCTGGAACGGGGAATCTGCGGCTCCGGACTTGATGGCTTCCATCCGTACCCGCGTTCGGAGAAGAACCTTTCCACTCCCGCGGCGGAATTCACGGCACTCCCCCACGTCGTGCGAGGCTTGGCCGCAAACATCGTAACATTAAGCGGCTCAAGAAGCTCTTGCGGAATCTCGCTCAGGAAACGCGAAGGGCTTGTGCCCTCCTGCAACTGGCGCCCGTAAAACCTCCGCTCGCGCACCCAGGTCACCATCAGCCGGTCCTTGGCGCGCGTCATGCCTACGTAGCAAAGGCGGCGCTCCTCTTCGAGGGCGGCATCGTCGTCGAGCGAGAGCTTGTGAGGAAAGAGACCTTCCTCCAGCCCCACCAGAAATACGATCGAAAACTCCAGCCCCTTGGCGCTGTGGAGCGTCATCAGCGTAACGCGGGCGCGCTCGTCGTAACTGTCGGCGTCTGAAACCAGCGCGGCGTGGTCCAGGAATTCGGCAAGCCGCTCGCCTCTTTCTTCGGCTTCCGCCGCCGCGTTCACCAGCTCGCGCAGGTTTTCAACGCGGCTCTCGGCGGCCGGCGATCTCTCCTCGTCCAGCATTTCCAGGTAATGAGTATGATCGAGAATTTCGCGAAAGAATTCACTCAGAGGAAGTCGTTCGTGATCCGCGACCAGCCCGGTCATCAGCGCGTGGAAGCCTTCAAGGGCTTTCTGCGCGCGGCTTGAAAGCAGCTCGGAACCGGCGGCCAGCGCCTGCTCCAGCGCATCCCACAGCGGCAGTTCGCGCTTCGCGGCAAGAGCCTGCAGTTGCTCGATGGTCGTTGCTCCGATGCCGCGCGGGGGCGTGTTCAGCACGCGCAACATGGCAGAAGAGTCGCGCAGGTTGTTTGCCAGGCGCGCGTACGCCAGCGCATCTTTGATTTCCATGCGTTCATAAAAACTGGTCCCGCCCACCACGCGGTAATCGATTCGGCTTCTCCGCAGCGCTTCTTCCAGAGCCCGCGACTGCGCGTTGGTGCGGAAGAGCACGCCGACGCTTTCCGCCGAACCCTCGCGCAGAGCCTTGGCGATCTCGGCGGCCACAAACCATCCCTCGTCGTCGGCGTCGCGGGCTTCGTAAAGGCCCACGCGCAATCCCGCGCCGCGGTCGGTGCGCAGTGTCTTGCCCTTGCGCGCGATGTTGTGGCTGACCACCGCCGTCGCCGCATCCAGAATCATTTGGGTTGAGCGGTAATTCTGCTCCAGGCGAATCATCGTGGTGCCGGGATAATCTTGATCGAAATTCAGGATGTTCTCGATGTCGGCTCCGCGCCAGCGATAGATCGACTGGTCCTCATCGCCCACCGCGCAGATGTTCTGCTGTGCACGCGTGAGCTGGCGGATCAGTTGATACTGGATCCGATTGGTGTCCTGATACTCGTCGACCATGACGTAGCGGAAACGCCGGTTGTACGCTTCGGCAACGTCCGGGGCATCGTCAAAAAGCGCCACGGTTTTGAGCAGCAGGTCGTCAAAATCGAGCGCGTTCGATTGCCGCAGCTTCGTTTCGTACCGCTCGTACAGAGCGGCCAGGTTCCGCGTGGAGGGATCGTAGGCTTCCTCCTGCATTCTTTCCGCTGAGACGCCGCGGTTCTTGGCGGCGCTGATGCGCGCCAGCACGGAGCGCGGCGTGGTGATCCAATCGCCCAGCCCCAGCTCCTGGCCCGCAACTTTGACCACCCGTTGCTGGTCGTCTTCGTCGTAAATCGTGAAGTCGTGAGTGTATCCCAGGCGGTCGATATAGCGCCGCAGAACGCTGACGCAAAAGGAATGGAAAGTCGAAATGTGCGGCAGATTATGGACTCTTCCCTCAAGCAGCGCTGCCACGCGTTCCTTCATCTGGTCGGCAGCCTTGTTGGTGAACGTCACGGCCAGGATGCTCTCCGGCGGAACACCGCAGGCTTCAATCAGGTAGGCGATGCGGTAGGTGATCACGCGCGTCTTGCCGCTTCCCGCTCCTGCCAGAATCAGCAGCGGACCGTCGGTGTGCTCCACAGCGGCGCGTTGCTGCGGATTAAGCTGTTCAAGCAAAGAAGTCATGCCGGGTTCTTAAGCAGGGTGCTGTCGCGGCGTTTTCCTCGCCGCCGCTCCCCGTTTTTCTATCCTTGCGGCGATCATCGAACGCCGAGTCAAAGGTGGGAAACAACTCCCACTCTTCATCATATCCTACGCTGCGGTGGCAGGCTGCCGCTCCCGCGCGTGCGCCCGCCGAATCCTGCAACGCATGATCCGCGATTTCCGAAGTCTCGATTGTACACGATGCACCGGAGACCATCAAAGCTCGCCCCCCTCGAACTGCAAACCAGAGCGGCGTAGCCACAACCAAACCGGGACTTGGTGGCCTCCGCGTCGAGGCCGGGCTGGGTTTCTCACGCGGGAATGTGGAATACGTCGGTAGCAAATCAGGCGATCCCCTACAGGTACCGGTTCACTTGCTCCAGATCGAACGCTTCCGGGTCAAACCCTTCGCCCAGCCATTCGATCGACTCTTCATGCCGCGGATGCTGGGGATCCGCGATTGCTTCCAGCAATGCTTCATAGCCGCCGACGCCTCCGCAATCTTCGGGCGGGCAGGTGCGCGCCCCGGCAAGGCAAACCGCGCGGCTTGGTCCCTCCGGAGGGAGAATCTTTTCGACCTCGATCACGTGCTGCCATCTGTCACCAAAATCATACTCGTAGTCGAATGTCTTCTTCTCCTGCGTAACGACCCGGTTCAGCTTTGTTCTCCTCTCATCCTTGATTACTCTCCCGAAGATACTGCGTTCGGGACGGGGCTTGCCGTAATCCACGCCGTCAATGTTAAACATGTGCATGTGGCTGTTGGTCCAGCCCATAACCGTCTGCAGCAGCGTGTGCAGACGATACAAGGTAACGTCAGCCGGCACTTGAAACTGCCTCCAGATCGGTGGCTCGGTGCCTTTCAGCGTTACTTTAAGCACGTACGCCGGTTGCTTCTTCTTCCTCATCAGAAAACTCCTTTGTTCATTCGGCCGAACTCGAAATGTCAGGCTTTCCCCTCCAACGGAAAGCCGAAATCAAAAATCATGATCATTCATCAGTTGCCGGATCACGGCCGGATCGTCGAGCCTCGCGGAAGGCGGCAGCGGCTGGTGGTGGCTTGCATAATAATCCGGGTCGCGCGCTTTTGCGGGATCGAAGATGCGTGGATCCTCCGGAAGCGGATTGTAGGGGCTGAAATCCGGATGATCGGTAAAGCAACCAGCGAGGCTTGTGGCCGCAGCGTCATACTGGTTGATCGGCGGCAGGCCGAAAATCCGGTCAAACGTCTTCAGGATGCTGACCATGCTTTCATGGACATGGGAAACGCCGCGCCGCGAATAGGGGCTGATCACCAGCAGCAGGCTGCGGTGCGCGTCCACGTGGTCCTGGCCGTCCTGCGCGTCGTCTTCCGTCACAAAAATTGCCATGTGCTTCCAGAACGGGCTGTGGGAAAAGAGCTGCACCATCTTGCCCAGCGCCAGGTCATTGTCAGCCACGTAGGAGGCGCGGTACGGGTACCCGTCCCTGGGCCGCGGCTTAGCCGTATGGTCGTTGGGCAGCCAGATATAGATGAAGTGCGGCAGCGGCTCCTTACCGCTCAAGTAGCGCGTGTCGAAC
>JAKASH010000354.1 GCA_021828225.1 Acidobacteriota bacterium
ATAATTGACACAAACCCCTGGGAACTGGCTGTGGTCGTTACGACAAAGGCATCGTTGGAATCTTTCTTGTCTCTGGTGAGAGTCGCTGTGACCTTTCCTGCGGGGAAAACAGACCAGTTCACGTTATAGGTAAGTGTTTCGCCGGGGCCGAAGGGCAACGGTTTGTTTTTTGCAGTCTGCGCGCCGGCATTTGCCGCCGTCATGGCGAGCAAGATCCCGGCAAGCACAATACAAGACCGATGAAGTTTCATATTTGGCTTAGACGCACTTTATTGTTCAAAAGCAACCTGGCCCCCTCTTTTTAACGTAACAGAATCTTCATAATCAGGAAAATGATACCGACAAGGTAGCCAAGCGCTGCCTCGTACTCGCGATTTCTGCGGTAGCGTTTCCATTCAAACGTTTCGTTCTGAAGCATGATTGACTTTCGAAAGGGAAGGAATAACGGAGTCGCATCTGCGTATGCTTCATATTTTTGCCCGAAACGCTGGCGGAGATTCTTTTCCTCACGTCGCATCACGGGGCCATAGACAAACAGAAAAAAGATCACGAATGCCAGACCCAGCACCCATTGTGCGCCGGCCACGACTAATCCTATGCCGATGAACAGGCTTCCCAGATACAAAGGATTGCGCGTATAAGCGTACGGCCCACCGGTGGCGAGGCTGCGATCTTTCTCCAGGTAGCCAGCCGCATAAGCCCGAATCCCCAAGCCTGTCAGCGCCACGATCGAACCTGCGATCAGCAACGGCAGCGTAGGTTGCGCGAAGATCAAATAAGCGATGCCCAGCGCAAAACCAAATGGAACGCGCCACCGTGCAATGAAGGATGAGAAATCTTTATCCAAGCGTTGTTTCCAAACGTTGAAGGGCTGCTTGAACAACCGATTCAACGCTTACACCTTCAAGATAGTTCAAGTGTTTCGAATACCCGCTGAGATTCCGCCTCTCCACCCCGCACAGGATGATATCAGCCGGGTCGAAGGGGCCATTTCGCTCTGGAGTGTTGCGAGGATCGGTGGAGTCGAAGATGGCTACGAGCGGGGTTCCCACCGCCGCTGCAAGATGGAGCGGGCCGGTATCGCCGCCAATCAGAAGTTTTGCTCCGCGTGCTAGGGCGATGAATTGCAGCAGCGTAGAAGGGAACCACTTCGCCTGGGGCACGTTTGCCCGATTTAAAATCTCCCCGGCCAGGTCCTGTTCCCGCGGTGAACCTGTTAGCAAAATATCCAATGGCACCTGGCCGGCCAGTTGGGCCACCACTTCAGCATAATTCGCAGGGGACCAGCGCTTGGATTTCCAACCGCCGCCAGGATTGATAATAAGGTAATCCTTTGTCTTCAGTGTTCGGAGTTGCTCCTGGACAGCTTCCTGATCCTGAAAATTGTCCGGCAGTGGAAACTCCCACTTCGGCGAGCGCGCCCCAAGAGTTGCCACCAGTGAGAGGTTGATTTCGACGATATGAGTGCAGTTCCGCGGCGAAACGCGATGTGTATAAAAGGCAGCTGCCAGGGGCTCCCGGAGCCACTTTCGTGCCAGGCCGATGCGCTTTTGCGAGTGGGCCAGCCGCGCAAGAAGGGCGGATTTCATCAGGCCCTGAAAATCGATCACGGCGTCATACTGAAACTCACGAAGTGCTTCGATACTTTGCATGATTGCGGTCATTGTGTCGCCGGAAGCCAGGTTCTTTCTCCAGCCGAGAGTATCCAGCTTGATGACACGCCTGACGAAAGGATTCCCCTGAAGAAGCTCCGAGAAACGGTCCTCGATTGCCCAGTGAATCTGTGCCTGCGGATGAGCGTAGCCAATCGCCGCCACCGCCGGCAGTGTATGGACAATGTCTCCAATAGAACTGAGACGGATCACGAGGAAACGCAGACAGGATTCAGGCATCTTCTTAGGTAGATTGACGTTGGTGAAGCGAAAGGAGCAAGCCCCTGTGTTTTGTCATCCCTTCCGGCGTGTCACCGCGCCGCTTGCTTTGGTTTGAGCGATCCGCTCAAGCAACTGACGGGTCGAATGGTCCTTTGCGTCGCCGACAATCACCACGCGTCCTCCCCAGTCCTTCACTGCTTCGCGTTCCGGGACCGTATCCTCTGTGTAGTCGGTTCCTTTGCAGTGAACGTCAGGTTTCAGATCGCGAAGAATCTTCTCGGCCGTCGTGTTGTCAAAGATGACTACGTAATCGACAGCTTCCATCGCAGCCAGTAACTCCGCGCGCGCTTCCTCCGGCAGCAGCGGTCGTTCCGCACCTTTCAATTGCCGGACGGAGCGGTCGCTGTTTACACCCACAACCAGCACGTCACCCTGCTGGCGGGCTCCTTCGAGATATCGCACGTGTCCAACGTGCAGCAGGTCAAAGCAGCCGTTGGCGAATACAACCCTCTGTCCCCCTTGCCGGAGGCGTTCACCGAGCGCCACAACTTCCGCGCGAGGGATGACCTTGCCGTTTATGCGTTGCGTATCGCCTCCTTCAGTTCATGAGCAGTGACCGTGGCGGTTCCGCGTTTCATGACCACAAGTCCACCGGCGCAATTCGCCAGCAGAGCAGCCATGGAGAAGCTGGCGCCCGCCGCAATCGCCAGTGTGAAAGCCGCCACCACTGTATCCCCCGCACCGGTGACGTCGACGGCCTGGTCAGAGCCAAAAATCGGGATCAGTTGCGGCTTCTTCCCCACTTCAAAAAGGGCCATTCCGTCCCGGCCGCGAGTAATCAGGAGCGCCTGCAAGGATTGGCGTTCAAGAACCGTGCGGCCAAGTTCGAACAGCAAATCGAGATTATTCCCGATCAGCTTGCCGAAAACTGCTTCCACTTCCGGTTCGTTCGGAGTCGCGGCGGTTACCTGCGTATAGCTTTCAAGGTTGTACCGTGAATCCACAACGACGGGCAACCGCATGCCTTCTTTTCGGCGCTGGAGTGTTGCGACCTCAGAAGCGTTCGTAGCTCCGTAACCGTAATCGGCCACCAGAAGTCCCGTCGTGCTGTCTAATAACGGCGGCACAACCTTGCTGATGCGTTTTCGAAGTTCGCCTCGATTGTCTTCCGGAGGTTCGCGATCGATGCGGACGATCTGCTGCCTCTGCCAATGGGTCACCCCGCCCAGGATACGAGACTTTGTCGGGGTGGTGTAGCCTGGGACGCGCAAGAGACCCCGCGTGGTGACATCCTTGTCCTTGAAGTACCGGAAAAGCGCATCACCAGTTACATCATCACCAACCAAGCCCACCGGAGTGACTCGGGCACCTAGGTCCGTCAGGTTGTTTGCGGCATTTGCTCCGCCTCCGGGAACAATCTGGCTGTCACGCTGCTTCAGAATCAGGACTGGAGCTTCGCGAGACACTCTGGCTATTTCACCGTATATGAACTCATCGGCGATCATGTCGCCCAGCACAACGATGTTCTGACGGGGAAATCGCCCGATGGTTGAAAGCAACGACGACCGGATTTTGCGAGTAGGCTTCATGAGTGCGATGAGCGCGACAACGTATCAGTTTTCGCACGAATATTCAATTCCTGAAGCACGAGTTCTGCGGCTTCAAGAAGGTTCTCGGCGATGAGGTCCGGCATGCGTGACCACGCGCCGCGATGGTACTCGTATTCTCCCCGGCCGTAACCCGTCATCAACAGGATGGTTCGCGCGCCGATGTTGAATCCCAGTTGCATATCGCGATAGGTGTCGCCCACCACGTAGGAGGTGCCGAGATCGATGCCAAACCGTTCCGCCGCTTCGTCAGCCATTCCTCTCGAGGGCTTGCGGCACAAGCATTCCTGCCGGTAAGCCTCGATGAGTGCGCTGGGGTGATGCGGGCAGTAGTAATAAGCGTCCACTTCCGCGCCCTCAACCGCAAGCTCGTCCTGAATCTTGCGGTGAACCTGGGCCACAAGCTCTTCGGTGAAGTACCCGCGTCCAACGCCCGACTGGTTTGTCACAACAATCACCGGAAGCCCGGCCGATTTGAGCGTGCGGATGGCTTCCGGCGCCCAGGGAAAGAGTTGCGCACGATCGATGTGGTTGATGTAGCCCACCTCTTCGGTGATGGTGCCGTCCCGGTCGAGGAAGATCGCCGCGCGCCGCGGGCGGATGTTTGTTCCACCATTTCGCGACCCGGTGTTTTGCACGGAGACTCTCTTATCCTGTTGCCGGTCGGTCATGCGTAACTCCGTATTTCTTGATTAGTCCCAAAGCAGTTCGATAGACTTTGTCTACGGTCACGGCTTGCATGCAGCGGAAGTCAATAGGGCACTCGCGCAGTCCACAAGGGCTGCATGGGACGGGTTGCTTTACCACTCTGGCGAAGGGGCTCACGGGTCCCGTGGCATTTTCGTCCGTCGATCCAAAGACGGCAACCACCGGCAGCCCTAACGCCGCCGCAAGGTGCATGGAGCCGGAATCGTTGGTAATGACCAATCGGCACTGTGCCAGCATCGCCATCAACTGGCGCAGGGTGGTCTCGCCCGCCAAAATCGTTGGGGTGTGTTCCATCATATGCGCAATGTCTTCCGCCAGGGACTTTTCAGACTGGGAACCGAAGATTAGCACATCCGCGTTGAGTGCTCCAATCAATCGATCCGCGAGATCGGCATATCGATCCAGCAACCAGCGCTTGGCAGGACCGAAAGCAGCACCGGGCGTCAGTCCGACCAGAAAGCGGG
>JAKASH010000355.1 GCA_021828225.1 Acidobacteriota bacterium
CGCAGGGTCGCAACCGGACCCTGCATTGCAAGGTCTGTCGGTTTTCCCCTCGTTCGCCCCAAGGCCTGCTGCCGGCCCCATGATTCAATGAAACGTTACACTTTTTGCGTTTGAAGCAATCCTTCCGCGGCCAAAGCGGATTCCAGGCGGGCGCGATTCTCGGGCTTCATCGCACACATCGGCAGCCGGTAAACTTCTTTAATTTTTCCCATCATGGCCAGCGCGGCCTTCACCGGGATGGGATTCGTCTCGATGAAATTGACCTTCATCAAAGGAAGGAGCTTCGCGTTGAGTTTCCGCGCGTCGTCATATTTCCCGTCGAGCAAAAGGTGGACCAGTTTCGTCATCTGTTTTGGAATTTCATTCGAGATGACGGAAATTACCCCCGCGCCGCCCAGCGCCATCAGTGGAAAGGTAAACGCGTCGTCACCCGACAAGACTTTGAACTTCGGATCAACCAGGTGAAGCACTTCCATCTGCTGCGTGATGCTGCCGGAAGCTTCCTTGATGCCGATGATGTTCGGGATCTCGGCGAGGCGCGCCACCGTTGCAGGCTCGATGTTCGAGGAAGTCCGGGAGGGCACGTTGTAGAGGATGACCGGCAGTTCGGTCGAGTCCGCAATCGCCTTGAAATGCTGGTACAGCCCTTCCTGGGTCGGCTTGTTGTAATAAGGAGCTACGGAAAGGATTCCCTGCACGCCCAGCGCGCTGACTTCCTGCGCCAAGCTGCAGATTTTTCGGGTGCTGTTCCCACCCACACCGGCGATAACCGGCACTTTCCCTTTCGCTTCCTGCGCCACCACGCGGATCACGCCCAGGTACTCTTCGTGTTCGAGCGTGGGAGCTTCGCCGGTGGTTCCGCAGGGAACGAGGAAATCGATGCCCTCGCTAAGCTGAAATTGAACCAGGCTCCGGAGCGCGTCGACGTCCAGCGTGCCATCATTTGAAAAGGGAGTTACGAGTGCCGTGCCGCACCCTCGAATGTCCAAACTCATAAAGCCTCCTCCGGAGACGAATGAAATTCCATGGAGACTACGATTATAAAAGACAAGAGTTGCAGTCGCTACTGCTGTTCTTCAAGAACCTGATCGAAGGCGTAGAGGCCCTTCCTCCCGGCGATCCACCGCGCCGCATAAAGCGCGCCCTCGGCAAACCCCTGGCGGCCCCGCGCGTTGTGCCGCACCAGAACCGTGTCGGCCTCGGAATCGAATCCCAGCTCGTGCATCCCGGGAATGTAGCCTCCGCGAACACTCGAGGTAGGAATCTCCCGCGAGGGCAGATGGGGCTGAACGCGCCGCTTCAACTCAAGCGCGGTACCCGAAGGCGCGTCCTTCTTGAATTTGTGGTGGGCTTCGACGATGTAAGGTTCATACATGGCATAAGGCGCGAAGATTTCCGCGGCTGCGCGCGCCAGCCGGTAAAAGAGCTGCACGCCGATCGAGAAGTTTGCCGCGTAGACCATGCCGATGCCGTTCTGTGCGACAATCTGCTCGACCTCCGCAAACCGGTCATTCCAGCCCGTGGTTCCCACCACCAGGTTGACACCCCGTTCCGCGACGCGGCGAATGTTGTCCACTACCACGTCGGGCATCGTGAAATCGATCGCGACATCGATGCCGCGGAAATTCTCTTCGGTGATCGCTACGCCATCAGGGTTCGATTCGATGGTCAGGATCAGCCGGACGTCAAAGCCGCGCTCAGGAGCCAGGCGCGCCACCGCGCTTCCCATCTTCCCGTGGCCCAGCAAGGCCAGGTTAAGGTTGCGTTGAGTTTGAGGATCGTCAGAGGATGCGGTCATGGGCTTGTTCCAATCTCAGGTACGACAGCAGGTTTGTAGCGCCGGTGTCCCCACCGGCGGAATCAGCAGCGATGAGGACATCGCCGCTACAGCCGTGTAGCGCAGAGTCTGTGATTTTTCAGCCTCTGCGGTTCCTTGTTTGAAGCCGCTAAAAGCCGCGGAGTCTCTGAGGCCCGAAACTCCGCGCTACCCTGCTCGGCACGTTTGCGCTAATCCAAATACCCTTCAGACTTCATCAGTTCCGCGTTCAGCAGAGCCGCGCCAGCCGCGCCCCGAATCGTATTGTGGCTCACCGTGGTGTACTTGAACTGGAGCACCGGGCATTGTCGCACACGCCCGATCACAGCCGCCATGCCGCCCTCGACGTTCACATCGAATTTCGGCTGAGGCCGGTCGTGCTCGTCACGCACCACAATCGGATGCTTGGGCGCCGTCGGCAATCCGCGCTCCTGCGGCAGCGGTCGGAATTTCTTCCAGGCTTCAATCAGGTCTTCCAGCACCGCTGCAGTCCGCAACGAGAGTGAGACAGCTTCCGTATGCCCGTCTTCCACCAGCACGCGGTTGCAGTGCGCGCTCACCACAAAATCGCCCTTGGAAATCTGTCCGTCGGTCAGTTTGCCCAGCAGCTTGTGGGCCTCGCGTTCCACCTTATCTTCTTCGCCGGAAATATAAGGAATCACGTTGCCCAGGATGTCGAGTGTCGGCACGCCCGGATACCCGGCTCCCGAAACCGCTTGCATGCTGGTCACGAGGACTTTTTCCAGTCCAAACGCCCGTTCGAGCGGCGCCAGCGACATCACCAGGCCGACCGTGGTGCAATTCGGATTGGTGACGATCATGCCCTTCCAGCCGCGCTGCTTGCGCTGCACCTTCACCAGGGCCAAATGGTCCGGATTCACTTCCGGAATCAACAGCGGCACGTCGGCATCCATGCGATGGTTGGAGGAATTCGAGACCACGGCGTGGCCGGCCCGCGCAAACTCTTTCTCCACTTCGCCCGCAACCTTCGAGTCGAGCGACGAGAAGATCAGTTGCGGAGCGTGGCCCGGCTTGCACTCGTGCACCGCCATGTCGCGCGCTCCGGAAGGCATCGGTTCCCGAAGCCGCCAGTTGCATGCTTCCACGTATTTCTTCCCAGCCGAGCGGTCTGAGGCCGCAAGCCATGCTGCTTCAAACCATGGATGATGCTCCAGCATGCTGACAAACCGCTGGCCCACCATTCCCGTGGCCCCTAAAATTCCTACTTCAACTTTCTTCATAACACCTTTCCCTCTGTCTCCCGTTTGGCGCCGCCTGAATTTGTTTGATGCCTGCGGGCGGCTAGACGCGGCTCTTTAATTCTCGAACCAGGCGTTTGTATAGTTCAACAGCCTTCACCAGGTCGGATTTCCGAATGCATTCGTGGTCCGTGTGGGCGACGCGAATCGAGCCCGGGCCCAGCAGCAGCGGGCGTCCCCATCGCGTCAGGCTTGGCAGGTCGGTTGAGAAGGACACAACTTCGGTCTCAAACCCGTCGAAGGATTCCGTCCGGAGGGGCTTGGTATCGCGGACGATTTCGTACTCGCAGCGGCCCTTTAACGCCGCCTCGACCTTCTCTCGCAGCTCGCCCGTATCGCAAACCGTCCGGAAAAGAATCTGGGCGGAGGCGCTGTCTGGAATCACGTTGATGGCCTTGCCGCCCTCGATAATCCCGATGTTCACGGTCGCCGAGCCCATCACCGGATCTTCCGGCAACGGAATCCGCCGTATGTCGTCAAGAATGTCCAGCAGCTTGAGGATAGCCGAATCCCCAAACTGCGGATACGCGGAGTGCGCGGCCTTGCCGCTGGTCTTGATGTCCACGCGAAGAATGCCCTTGGTTCCCACCGCCAGCTTGTTTTCCGTGGGCTCGCCGTTGATGATGAACTTTGTGTCGGGAGGCGCCTCGTTGGCTTTGCGCGCGCCGTCGCTCAGGATTTCTTCGCCCACCAGGAAAAGCATTGCAAAGTTGTCAAGGCCGGAGGCTTTCAGGTCCAGCGCGGCGATGATCTCAGCCGCCAGAATGCCCTTGGCGTCGCACGAACCCCGGCCGTAAATGCACTCGTCATCTTCGCTGGCCGGCATAAACGGCGGCACGGTATCCATGTGCGTGCTCAGCACCACGTCCGGCCTGCCCAGCGTGGCAAACACATTCGAGCGGCCCGGCTCAACCGGCTGCAGCGTGGTTTCAAAGCCGTGCTTCTGCAGGTAGCCGGCAAGGAATTCGCCGCAGGCTTTTTCATTCCCCGTAATCGACTCAATGTTGACCAATGCCCTGGTCAGCTCAAATAGTTCCTTGACCTGTTCGCTCATAAGAATGTGACCCAATAATCAAACACTGCAAATGACGGTGCCGCCGTTTTCTGTAGCGGCGCTGTCCTCAGCGCCGAAAAACGCCGGTGGGGACACCGGCGCTACAACCTGGGTCGCACCATAATTTGCAATACTCAGCAGACCGGGGCGATAGCTTCCGGCTACAGGACGTGAACCTTGCCGCATGCCTTGAAGGATGGTCGCGATCCGCGTCTTCTGCGCTTCGCCGGGAATCCGGCCGCACTGCCGGAACAGCCCATCAACACCGGGGTTAACCTTATGACGGTAGCCCACAAGCGAAACGAGCGTCAAGAGATTTCACGACATGATTTCACGGCATGAGAGGACGTAGCGGCGGCTTTACGCCGGCATCTGGCGAGATAAACTCGCCGCTACTCTGGTAGCAGTGAGATAAAGCCCGGGGGCGGTCTTTAACTCCATCAAGAAGGACCGCTGTTAACCCGCGTTATTCTCACGAGTTCGCCAAATTGATAGGGGGGGCGGAGCTTCAGT
>JAKASH010000356.1 GCA_021828225.1 Acidobacteriota bacterium
GCCGCTGCGCTTCCCTATCCTGCTTGCCCTCACCTGCTGCTTGGGAGTGCAAGCGGCCCAGGCGGCCCAAACCCTATGCTTGCTCGCCGGCACGCCAACCAACGACGCGCCCCAGACGTATCCCGTCACGCTTTACACAGCCGGCCCGGACCACGCGCTCAAGTTGGTGAGGGTCATCGTGCCCGCGAAGAAGGGTCTTTACGGTGTTGCCTACGATCTGGAAGACAGGGTGTATGTTGCCTATCCCCATATGGTGCCGACCACCGTCACTGTCATCCACCTTCGAAGGCCGTCGCTCGTGGACGAGGTCGGCTTCAATGCGAAATCTCTCTTTCCGGTGGACAACTTCTTCGCGGCGAGCGCGGGCCAGGATCAGGCTTCCCACGCCTTGTGCCTTGCCTGGGCAGCGCGGCAACCGAGCAAGAGGTGGACGGTCACGGTCCTGATCAGCGTGTCAGGGGAGCCCGCCGCGCCCGGGGGCCGGGTTGAGGAAAACGAATGGGACCAGCTCGCGTCGCTCCGGTACGTAGGTTGCCCTGGAGGGCCCACATTCTGTGCGGGTCCGGAGGTCCGCGTGGCGAAGGACCAGGTCCTGATACGCGAGGGCGCTAGCCTGGTGCCGGTCGCTGCTGGTCTTCGCTCGCCTTCGGGCGTGAAGGGTTCGGAGCGCTTTCGAATCGTCGCAGCTAGCCCCCGCTTTTTCATAGTCAGCCCCCTCTATACGGGCAAAACTCTGGCCTCCAGTGCTGTCCGAACAACTCCGATGTTTGTGCTGGAAAAGGCGGGCGGAAGCTGGAGCACTGTCACAGCCCCCGCCAACGTCCCGCGCTCAAGGCTCTTCGGCGTTTGGCTGGCAACAATCGTCGAGGACGACAACCCCAATAACATCATCACCGGAAACGCGGGCGTCCCGGCCGGCGACAACAATCCTGGCCACGAAGACGAGAGGGTCCAAGAAACCCGGCTCCTCCCCAGCGTGAGAATGTGGTACGCGGCCTTCGTGGGAAACTTTAACCTCATCCCCGGCACGCTAATCTTGGACAACCTCTTGGACGGGAGGAGAATAACAATCCACAGCGGACAGGAGGACAGCGAAATTCTGGATGTCCGCAAGGATGGATTGGTGCTCTATCGGGTCAACGATTCCATCTTTGAGGCCCAAATCGAAGGCGACAAGCTGTCTGCTCCAAAACTGGTGGTTAAGGGCGACGACGTGCCCGAAGTGCATTGGGTATTCTGGTCGGCGGCGAAACCGCCCGCCGCCGCTCCTACCCCCGACAACGGAACGATCAGCGGAACTGTCCTGGATGAGCTGTCGCATCCCGTCGCATACGCCCATGTCCATGTTGAAATCGTCGGCGCCCCATCAATAATGATTACCCCGGTGGCGGAGACAAATGCGAAGGGCCGCTTCGCCATCCGTCGGCTGCGCTGGGGCACGTACGGGGTGATGGCTCAGAAGCCAAATGCGGGTTACCCGCCGATGAATACGTTCGGAAGCTTTTATGGGCGCGGCCGGATCCCGGAGGTCACTGTGTCGCCGCAAGCGCCGGCGGCTACAGTCGTCGTGCGAATTGGTCCGAAGGCCGCCTTCTTGACCGCGACGATCGTGAGCGCACGGACGGGCAAGCCCATCAAGCGGGCCCGTCTTGACTTACGGCGCAAGGGGCGTGCGGAGGGCTTTTGGCGTGGGGCTGTACTAGCCCACTTTACCTATCCGTTCCCCTCAGAACAGGTCATCACTTTGACCGTCAGTGCGCCGGGTTTCGAGCCTTGGCGGTGGACTGTGAGGATGACTCCCGGCGAGCGCAAGGTTCTTACGATCCGCCTGCGACCGTTGGCGCCCGGGCCGAGAGTTCCTTAGCGGCGCGGCGCGGGGGAAGCGAACCTTTAGGGAAACTGAGCGGAACGCCATCGGCGGCTATTGGAAAGCATTCAGGAGGTGAAAGATGGGCAGAATCCGAAGGGCGAGCTCATCGTTCCCAGGCTGGAGCAACGTGGTGCAGCCCGACTCGGTATGCCAATGAGGAGAGCTATATGGAGCAGTCATCCCTTCGACTCCTTTGCTTGGTTATCCTCTTCGCGGTTCCGACGGGGCTTACCGCGTCGGCGGCCAAGGGGCCCGTTTCAGTCATTCTCGAGGCCCCGGGCAAACCCCTGAAGTTGGGTGCCGAACTTGTGCTTCGCGCCACGCTTAAGAATGATTCCGGGCACGACATCACCTTCCCGGCATCCCCCGGGTTAGTCCCGTCGGACGGGTTCCGTTACGAGATTCATGTTCTCGACTCGCGAGCACGGCCGGCTCCCCCGTCCGCCCGCGTGCGCGAGCTCAGAAAAGCCAGAGCGAAGGGCGGGCCCGGCATAGCCGTGATCGGCAATATAGGCCGGACGCTAAAGCCTGGCCAGGCTCTCCCCGAGGAAATAAACGTCACAAGGGACTACGACCTAAGCAGTCCGGGCATATACACCATCTGGGTGACTCGGCCCCTTCCGCTCGGCGTTCCGGTCTGGGCAGCGAAGAAGTACTGGAAGGGCTCCGTCAGGTCCAACACAATTACGGTGACGGTCGTGAAGTAGGTTTGGGCGGCGCCACGTCGTGCCGCTCGCCTCCGGGCAGATAATGGAGCGTGGCTTGGACCCGCTGCTGGGCACAGTGACGAACTTCGGCTAGCGGGGTTCCCATCGGTCGTCAAGCCGTCCAGCGGCCAATGATCGATTTGCAGTGTTCTGGCGCATATGAGAGTTTGAGCGAGGCAAGGAACATACGGCAGGTGGTTGTGCAGGTGCGAACTTGGAGGTGAGAGATGGCCAGAATCCGGAGATGGAAAGAAAAGGTGGCGCTCGCTTGTTTCACGCTGTTGTTTTCTGTTCCTCGGGCGTTGGCGCTGGGAGGGTCGAATACGGCCAGCCACAGGCAAGTGTTGTACTCTCGTCTCGTGACGCTGAGGAGCCGGGAAACGACTCTCGGCCTTGAGCTAATGGCGCGGAGGCCCTTTGTGCGCCTCATCCGGACTTCGCGCGTTCCCTTGCCCATTGCGCTCGCTCCGGGCGCTCTAATGGCGATGGCTGCGCCGCTGGCCGCTCCAGCCCCGGCGTCGAGCTGCCCAGTCTGTAATACGGCCACTGCGCTCTGTTGTAGCCTCACAGCGGCCACATGCTGCGATCCGAACTGCGTCACCACCGGCACTTGTTATACAGTAACCTTTTTCAACACCGAGCGTTGCGTGACCTGCGGGTATGGCACGTGTCACTGTTAATGATCCAAGGATGCGACCAAGACTGGCGTGCCCGATGGGAAGCCAGCATTTCAGCTCGGTTATGACAGCGTGGACTCTTTGCCCGGTCAACATGAACGTCGACTGATTTGGTTTGCTAAGGTCGAACTCCAAAACCCCCGTCACCTTCTCAAGAAGCTCTTTGGATTTACCTTTCGGCGAATACCGAGAGCAGGTGCGGGCAGAAATAGCAGGTCCGGATAACAAATAGCAGGTTCGGATAATCAATTCCGGTTGACAGTCTGAGCTGTGGCGATAGAGTAGCACCTGATGGTGTCAAGATTGAAACGCGGCAGCATGAGCGTGGTTCGTAATGATTGTGCGCGCGAATAGGGATATTTATCGGAATGAACCGGGTGAGGAGCGCGAAAATGGCTAAGCGTAGCTACCATCAAAATGTCTACAGGCTGCTTCTTTATACGGCGCTTTGCTTGGGAATGCCCTACATTTGTTTTTGCCAGAGTACAGCCGGTTGGACGGTGGACGCGCCGCCCAACTCCGTCAAGCTGATTTCAGTTGGCCAAGGAATGAACCTCGGCCTCCTGAAGTTCACGTTTGAGAATGTATCAGGAAAAACGGTCGTCGTGTTCTTTGTCGGTAGCCTGCATGGGAGTGAAGTCGGGCTCGACGGTTTCACAGCAGGTATGGGGGCAGTTGCACCTGGCGCAACGACGTCCGTGCAGTTCGGCTCGCAGGATTTCTCCGCCGAGGGCCAAATTACCAAAGAACTTCGTGTTAACGCAATTTTCTACGACGATGGCTCAGGTTTTGGGCCTGACAAAGCGCAAATAGAAGATGAAATGCTTGGCGCGGCGTTGGAGACAAAACGAGATGCTGGCCTGCTCGCCGCCAGCCCGGATCCCAGCTTTTCCGGCCTGGATAACGTCGCGGGGCAGATCCGCAGCAAGCCGCTGCATACCCCTGCAGAAGCAGTCCAGTTACTACGTCGGATAACATTGGCGGGCATCTCGCAGACCCTCATAAACAAACGTTTGGCTCACCCGAGCCTTTTCATCGAGATTGGAGCGAACAGGGCGAGAGGGGAGATCCTAACCCACGTTGCGGTCGTAAAGTCGAACGATGCGAACCTGATGGCCGGACCCGAGGTAGTTCGACAGCGGGAACTGGAGAGACGGGCACACGCTCTATCCGACTTAGCCCAAAAAGCCTCGTTACGAAGTGAGTGGCAGGTCCAATATCTCAAGAAGGTATTTCAAGGACAGGATCAATGACAACTAAATGCTGGTTCCTGGCTGCATTAAGCGCCTTCTTCATATTGGTGGCCAACGCTCGAGTGGGTCTCGGGCAAACATCCATCTGCGCGAATTGCCCTGCTATACATCCGCGCATAAATACAGGGAC
>JAKASH010000357.1 GCA_021828225.1 Acidobacteriota bacterium
TCGTCCATGACGGGAAGATCATCGCTCGCGCTCACAACCGGCCGCTCCGCCTGAGCGATCCTTCCGCGCATGCGGAAATTCTGGCCTTGCGCCGCGCCGGACGGAAACTGGGGAACTACCGCCTGCCAGGGTGCACCCTCTATGTTACAATCGAGCCTTGTGTGATGTGCGTGGGTGCGATCATCCAGGCACGCATTCGAAGGCTGGTTGTGGGGGCAATGGACCCGAAAGCCGGCGCCTGCGGATCTGCTCTTGCAGTGCTGAATGATCGAAAGCTGAATCATCAAGTCGTGTTTGACAACGGAATTCTTCAAGCGGACTGTGCCGCAATTCTCCGCCAGTTCTTCCGCGAGCGTCGAAGGGCAAAGCCGTCCGGGGCTTGAAAACGACAGGGTTCATCGCGCCATAATGGCTTAATAGCCGCAGCGACGAAGGCCGCGTCCTTGCGGAGAGGTACCGAAGCGGTTATAACGGGGGCGCCTCGAAAGCGTCTTGCCTGCCAAAAGCGGGCACGTGGGTTCGAATCCCACCCTCTCCGCCATCCTATCTAATTTATTTGCAATCAGTTAGCAAGATCAACTTCCCTGCCTACCTCTCGTGTACCATTCGTTTCGGAAAGCCACAAAGAAATCCTCTGCCAATAACGCCTCGAGTCCTCCTCTGATTGCGCGCGTCTGGCTCCTACCAGGTCTACGAGCTGAACACCGAAGCGATTTCAGCCCAGGGCAAGTGGGATCAGGCCGAGGCCGAGTATCGCAAGGTTCTGGCCATGAAGCTGGACTTACCGGGCATTCACTACCTCATTGGCCGGCTTATTCTCACAAAGCCGAAGACGCCAACAACCTTCACGGATGCGAAGAAGGAGTTTGAGGAAGAGCTCAAGGTCTATCCTCATAACGCTGGTGCGGAATTTCTCCTGGGTGAACTGGCGCTGTGCACCCAGGATTACACGGCAGCGATCGCCCGCTTTTCAAAGGCCGCCGAGGACGATCCCAACTTTGCTGCTGCGAAGATCGAGCTGGGATGGGCGCTTATTTCGATTCACCAGCCCGCCAGAAGATGCCTGCGCTGGCGTGCCGTCGGGCAGGGCATTGTTTGATGCCATCGACAGCATGGCTGCCCCATCCCCAGTTCTTTTAATATCTCCCGGCGCGAGTGGTGCTTCATGGCGGTTCACCTCCAGCAGATTTTTATAGTTCGTTTCTTATGACGGCTATTTCAGTTTGCAGCGGAGTCGCTTGATCCCTGCCGGGTCACGACAAGCGTAAGCGTTGCGACAGCCATTGCCGAAATCACGGGAATCCAGAGGATGTTGCGCAATCCTTCCGCCGCCAGTGTGCTTGAGATGCTCGGGCCGGCCGTTCCGCCGACCAGCGCGACCGCCATGATGGCGCCGAAGACGGTACCCGTCCTGCGCGGGAAACGGTCACCGGCAACACCCAAAGCCGTGGGGAAAATGGAGGCCAATCCCAGGCCGATAACGGTTATCCCCAGGACCGCAACCGGAAATTCCCTGCTCGTATTGGCAACCACCGCGCCCGTTACGGTGATACCGGTCGAGAGCAACATGGTCTTCCGGCTGCCCAGAAGCCGAAGGAGAAAAGCCGCCAGCAAACGCCCAATCCCGATAGCCGCACTTAGGCCCACCAGAGCCCAGTTGGCGCGCTGAGGCGTGGCATGAAACACTCCAGCCACGATCTTTCCCGCCCACACAAACATGCTGTTTTCACTGCCGGACTCAAAGAACAGCAGTACTCCAAAAAGCCAGACGAGGGGATTGTTCAGAACCCCCAACAACTCCGCCAAGCGCGTTCCGGCATACGTGGGAGCAGGAAAACGAAAGATCAATACCGGGACCAGAATCATCCCGGTGCTTGCGGCGAGAATATGCAGGACAGAAGCGGTCCCAAGGCTTCCGCCGACGGTGGACATCAGCAGCGGAGCCGCCAGAGCGCCCAGGCTGAACGAGAACCCCAGCACGTTGAGCGCGGCTCCGCGGCCCGAAGCGCTCAAATCCGCCACCAGGGCGTTGGTTGCGGTATTTAACACTCCGCCGCCAAATCCGTAGATCAGGGCCGCAACCGCCAGCGCCGGGTAGGTGTGCAGTGACGGCATCAGCGCCAGCGCCCCGGCCACCAGTGCCAAGGCTACAGCCAGAACCGGCTTGGCGCCCACGGAATCCAGCAGCGGGCCAACCAGAATGGTTGCCGCCAGAATGCCCGCCAGCGGAAATGATCCGAGGCTGCCTGCCTGAACGTAATTGACTTCGAGTGAGGGCAGCAAAGAACCCATCAACAGCAGAACGACGCCGAATACAAACATGCAGGCGTTGGCCGTGAGAACCAGGGCGAGCCGGTGAACCTCAAAGTTGTTTATTGTTTTGTTGTCGTGGGCTGATGAAGTCTGACTGCCGGAGGCTGCCACGGGGGAATCGGGCTGGTTCGGACCGGAACCGATTTGATTGGTGTCGGGCATATCGGTAGCGCCGGGCTTCAGCCCGGCATGCCGTCCTGAAGGGCGGCGCTACTGCAAGCGATCGCAATAATCGAAAGCAAGTTTCGCCGCGCCCAAAAGCCCGGCCCGCGTTCCCAGCCGGCTTCGAACCACGCGCACCTGCCTGACAGCCAGCGGCTGTCCCCAGCGCTTCATGATTGCGCGTGCGGGTCCCAAGAGCAGGTTCCCGGCCGCGGCCACACCGCCGCCGATGACTATGACTTCAGGGTTCAGCACATCCACCAGATTAGCCAACGCGAGACCCAGATCGTGTCCCGCCTGTTCCAGAACTAGCTTTGCTTTTCTGTTGCCTTGTCGCGCCATCACGGTCAGTTCGCGCGCTGAGAGCTTACGACCGAAGTGCCTGCTGGCAGCCAGTCCGATTCCCGTGCCGCTTGCGTGCGCTTCGAAGCAACCCATAGATTTGTAAATGGGCCGAAACTGGTCGCGCAGTGCCATCCATCCTACCGATCCCGCCAGTTCCCCGTGGCCCCGCAGAAGGTGTCCGTCCGCCAGAATCCCGGCGCCGATGCCTGTGCCAATGGCGAGGAAAACCACATCGCAGCAGTTGCGGGCAGCGCCCTGCCAGGCTTCTCCCACCACGAAGGCATTGCGATCGCTTTCAACCAGGGTGGGCAGCCGGAACCGCTTCTCAAGAGCCGGCCCCAAGGGCATATGCTTCCAGCCGCGAATGTTGGGCGCCCAGACGTGGCCGTCCGGATAGGCGAGGCCCGGCACGTCAACTCCAATCGCGCCAATGTCCTTGCTGGGACTTTGTTCCAGTAGATCCACTACGGCTTCCACTACTTCGTATCCGCCGGCGGAAGGAGTCGGAATCTCAGCGAAATCGGAAACCTTGCCATTCCGGCTGACGCGCGCGGTGGCAATTTTGGTGCCGCCGATATCCACCGCCCACACGGCGCGAAGTTTCTGCAACAATCATCTCCCTCGCAGTTTTATCGTCTCATCAAAGGCAAACGGAGTTTGCCATTTATGCCCTCATCCCGCCGAGTTCAGCTTGACAACCCAGATTTCGCCGGCGCTCAGGCCCTTGTCCAGCACCACATCTCCGTGGGATTCACTGAACCTCACCGGGCGATCGGCCACGATGTCCTGCGCTTGCTGGACGCTCCACGGAACATGGATCGAAATGGAAGTCTGGGCCGGCTTGTTTGCATGATTGAAGACGAAAACCAATTGCTCATGCGGGCTTACCAATCGGCGAACCTCGACCTCAGATGTCCCCTCGCCGGAAACTTTTACATCCGGCTTGACGCCTGCGGCACGGGCAAGTGACAGCAGCAGCTTCTTTGTGGAAGGATCGTGCTCGCGCTCGTAAGAAAGAGGCAGAAATGTCCCCGCCATAATGGCTTTCCCTTTGCCATAGGCTTTTTCCACCATGGCGGGCTGGCCATCTGAGAAGTGCGCCAGCACCTGCCCACCCGCGAGTGGCTCAAGTTCTTCCTCGAAAGCGTCGCCGCGCACTTCCTCTCCAGCCTTCATGCCGGGCAGCCTGGGTGATGCTTCCATCAGCAGGCGAGGGGCCTTGACCGGCCGGATCAGTTTTTCCCTGGCGCCGAACACCTCCGAAAGCCCAAAACCCGGAATCACTTCGCTCGCGTATCCCCGACCATTGTTCCAGGCAAAGCGCGCTCCTGCCACGACTGTCCCACCCTGCTCGATGTAACGCTTCATGCCTTCGCCCACCTGTTCCGCCAGCATCACCGCGTAAGGCAGGAACAGGATCTTGTATTCCCAGACCCTTCCGTCGATCACATCCCGGGTACTCACAAAGTCAACGGGAATCTGCTCCTCAGAGAAAGCGCGGTGCAGACCTTCGAGCGAATCCCGTTCCGCGTTGCCGAGCGTCGAAAGCGACGGTTCCGTCCCCCCCACCATGTAGGAAAGCCAGTTGTAAAGAACCGCTACTTGTGCAGCGGCTGGCTGTGCCGGGTTGATACCGCCGGCGTTCCGCGCGATGATTCTGGCCGTTTCCCCCGCCACTCGCGCGCGCGCCGTCAGCGTCCCGTCCAAATGAATCAATCCGTACCCATCGGATTCATACCCTGCGTTCATGGGATACCAGGCATAGACGGCAATTTCGCGCGCACCGTGAGAAATCACCTTCCACATCCAGTACG
>JAKASH010000358.1 GCA_021828225.1 Acidobacteriota bacterium
TTTCGCGGAAGTCGTTACCTCCTTTTTCGCGGAGCAGGAAACCGTAAGCCCTGCGCCCGTCGAAACCGCCATTTCTAGAAAAGCACGCCTGGAAATAGCCATATGTAACACCTCCAAGTCCTTTGATCGAATGTAAACATGGTAAGCGGTTTCTTGCATTCATGAAACCCAATTCCCTCCTGGCTTACGAGAGTGTATTCGCGGGTTAAAACCGGATCGGGTTCTTTTCTTCCAGGAATTCGTGAATATGGGGGGCAAGACAAAGCCGGCACCTTCGTGTGTACGCTGGGTCTTGAAATCACCGGCTGCCGAACGAGATTACAACAATGGCCACAATCAGCACGGCGACGCCGCCTAGGGAATAAAGGTAGGAGCGGCGGCTTGCGCTTCGCCATTCCCCAGTCAGATAGCCCCAGGCATTTGCTGTCATCAGGCTCATCGACATCAGGAGCGGCCAGCCGATAATCGCGCCAAGAGGTCCCAAAGCGATAGCGCCCATGCCATAAACGACAAAGCTGCCAAAACAGAGGACACCCATCAGGCTGCCGCCCAGCCAGTAGGCCACCGACGCCGAAGCGGGTGCGAACAAATGCCACGTCCAGTTTTTCGTCAGGAGGTAGGCGCTGTACGCGCCGTTTGCCACAAAGCCGGCGGTCAGGATCACCGCCCAAAGGCCGTTGGCCGCCATCGCGGGCGGTATCCCTGCGGCAATGGCCTGTTGCTGCATCGGGGCGCCGAAAGCAAAGCCGAAGTTCAGCATCGCCGAAAAAACTCCGGCCAGAATGCAGATGATCAAACCCACCACGAAAGCCGGGCGCCTGCTTCCGGCCTCTGACGCTTTCGATCGCTCGCGCATGCGGCCGGCGCTGGCACAGAAGCCAATCCCGGCAATCACCAGAAACATCCCCGCGAAGAGAGCGTAACCCTGCGGCGTCCAGATTCGCCCCGGATGGAGAATCACGAAAGGCAGCAGGGATCCCACCGTGGCAATAATCCCCAGAATGATTCCATAGCCGAGCCCCAGGCCCAGCATGGTTACACCCAGCCCAAACAGCACCGAGCCGATTCCCCATCCAAACCCAAAAAGCAGAACCTTCAGAACAATGGCGGGGGAAGCAATGGAAAGAAGATGGCCGAGGTGCGGCACCGTGATCCACGCAAGGGCCCAGGGAACAATCAACAAACTTACAACGGAGTAGACCAGCCAGGTGTTCTCCCACTTCCAACGGCTCATACGCTTCATCGGCACCACAAAGCTGCCGTTCAGGAGACCGGCGATCAAGACGCTGGCGGAGCCCCAGATTGCCAATGGTTTCAATGGACCCCCTTACAGAGGTTTACAAATTATCGTAACAACATTCTTTGTGACGGCACTATCTTCGATATCCGGAGTCCGATGGACTCCATCGGAGTCCAGAAATCGGACCTCAGCGCCGTAATGCGCCGGTGGGGACACCGGCGCTACAACCAATCCCGTCACCGTAATTTGCGATCCTCCATAAACCTTTGACTTAACAAGTTTGCCCTGGACATTCGACCTGTAGGATTCCCACTCGCCGTGCCTTGCGTCAGGCCATGAGTCAGAAGTGACGCGAGGCCGGCGCTATCTTGACCCGTCTATTTTCCGCTCGACAGAATCTGGCGCACGGCTGCTTTCCATCCCTCGTAGTTTGCGTTGGAAGTTTCCCGATCGAGACAAGGTTCGTAATCAACGAATTCCTGCGGCAACCTCTTCAGCGCTTCGAGTGAATCGTAGACCCCCATGCCTAAAGCCCCTGCCAGCGCGGCTCCCCAGGCTGAATGGTCAGCCAGCGCGGAAGCCCTGACACGAGTTTGCGTGAGATCAGCAAGCAATTGAAGGAAAAATTTGTTCCTGACCATGCCGCCATCAACGCGAACAAAGTGGAGCGGCATTCCAATCTCATGGCCGATCAGGCTGAGAAGATCCCTGATTTGAAAGGCAACCGACTCTAGCGCCGCCCGCACTACTTGTCGTTTGCCACTGCCTGGCGTAAGACCCAAAATGGCGCCCTTTGCCTCCGGCGCCCAGTAGGGTGCGCTGAGTCCGACAAAGGCAGGGATCAGATAAACCCCGCCATTGTCCGGGATTTCACTCGCCAGCGTTTCGGTTTCCTGAACCTCGCTGATCAGCTGCAACTGGTCTTTGAGCCAGGCGACAACCGCGCCGGTGAAGTTGATAATGCCTTCGAAGGAATATGCCGGCTTCCCCTGATAAACCCAGCCAATCGTCGAAACGATGCCCTGGTCAGACAACCGAAGCTGGCTGCCCAGGTTCACCAGCACGGACGATCCCGTGCCGAGCGTGACCTTGCCGTCGCCAAACTCAAAACATCGCTGCGCAAACAACGCCGCCTGCGAATCCCCCATGACGCCGCAAATGGGCAGCTCACGATCAAGCAGGCCGTCGAGATCCGTCTCGCCAAACCTGGCACTGCTCTCAAGAATGGACGGCAACGCCGAGGAAGGAACTTCAAACAAGCAGCAAAGGTCCTCGCTCCACTGCAGCTTGGAAATATCGTACAGCAGGGTGCGGCAGGCATTCGTGTGGTCAATGGCATGGACACTGCATCGGGTCAGCCGGTAAATAAGGTAGGAATCGATCGTTCCAATCAGCGCGCTTCCGTCCTGCACTCTGCTTCGAATTTCGGGGTGTTTATTGAACAACCAGTTCAGCTTAGGAGCCGGGAAATAGGTATCGATCTTAAGGCCCGTCGTCCGATGAACTTCGTCATTGTGGTTGGCGCGAACCAATTCAGAGCAGAAAGGAGCGGCCCTTCGGCATTGCCAGACGATCGCCGGGTAAAGAGGTCTGCCCGATTCCCTGTCAAATACGACGATGGTTTCGCGCTGATTCGTGATGCTCAGGCACAGCAGATCTTTGGCGCGGCCGCCAGCGCGTTCAATCGCCGACCGGCAAGCCGCGAGCGTGTTGCCATAGATTTCTTCGGCATCGTGTTCCACCCAGCCAGGCCTCGGATAGTATTGCTGGTGGGCCACCGTCTCCTGATCCAGGATCTGGCCAGCCGTATCCAGAATCAGCGCCTTGGTGGCGGAAGTACTTTGGTCAACGGTCAGGATGCAGGGCAACAGGGCCTCCTAAGGTTGCAGCAGGTTTCGCGCCGTTTGAGCCAATCCTTCCCCGGATATGCCATAGTGGAGAAAGATCTCACTTTGGCTCCCGGTCACCGTGTCTTCGTCAGGAAGGCCCACCCGCCGAAACGGAACTTTGATTCCGGCCTCCATCAACAGCGACGCGCAGGCTTCGCCGAGCCCTCCGTTCACGCTGTGCTCTTCGACGGTGATCACGGCTCCCGTTTCCCGCCCAGCCTCCAACAGCGCCTGCAGGTCCAAAGGCTTGATCGTATGCACGCTGAGGACCCGGCAGGACAACCCCTCCT
The DNA here is from genome assembly GCA_021828225.1 of Acidobacteriota bacterium. Next base: position 3,420 of record JAKASH010000358.1, read on the forward strand.
TTGCTAGAAGCCTGGCCCCGCTGAGCACGTACGGAACGGTTTCGCCGGTGGCAATAAAAGTCACGTCATCTCCCTGCAACACAGGGATGGCCTTCCCAATCTGGAAAACCGTGCCTGCGCCGTGCAGATGAGGCATCGGCTTCTTGCCAAACCGGATGTAAATAGGGCGCGGATGATCGAGCGCTGCCCGGATGGCTTCGCGGGTTTCAAAATTGTCTGCAGGAACCACAATGTCGAGGTTATGGATGGCGCGAAGAACGGCGAGATCGTGCAGAGAATGGTGAGTGGACCCGAGCGCTCCGTAGCTGACCCCGGCGCTGATGCCGATCAGCTTAACCAGATGTCCGGAGTAGGCAACGTCGTTCTTGATCTGCTCAAGAGCACGCGCCGTGAGGAAGCATGCGGGAGACACCGCAAACACTTTCTTGCCGGCGGAAGCAAGACCCGTCGCTACCCCCACCAGGTTCTGTTCTGCGATCCCCGCTTCAACAATCTGCTGGGGAAGAACCTGGCCAAAATGCGTCAGCTTTCCCGAGCCCCTGGAATCGCTTGTGACAGCCAGAACATTCCTGTCCTGCCGGGCGAGGTCGAGAAGCGTTTCAGCAAAGACCTCCAGATTCGGGCGTCCTGGAGTCATGCCGGCGGCCTCAGATGACGCGTGGTCCGTGGCGGATTGAATTGGCGTGTCCATGCAAGCTCGTTCTCGGTACTGAAAAAGAACTCTTCGCTGGAACCCAAAAATTCAGTGAACGCTTTGGCCTGACGTGAGCCTGGCTTCAGCCTCGTTCAATTCTTCCATGGCGCGGGCAAACTCTTCGTCATTCGGAACACGGTGGTGCCACTGCACGACGTTTTCCATAAAACTGACCCCGCGACCCTTCACCGTGTGCGCGATGATCAAGCTGGTCCTTCCCTGCTCAAAGGGAGTCTGGCGAAGGACCTCGCCCAGATCATTCGGATTGTTTCCATCAGCCTCCCGGGCGCCGTAGCCGAACGCCCTGAATTTGTCGGCCAGGGGTTCGAGGCCACTGACATTTTCCGTTGAGGAGGTTATCTGCAAGCGGTTGCGATCGACGAGGACAACAAGGTTGTCAAGTTGATAGCGCGCCGCCATCAGCGAGGCTTCCCAGTTGGAGCCTTCCGCCAGTTCGCCGTCGCCCAGCAGGACATAGACCCGGTAACCCTTGCCGTCCAGCTTTCCGGCCAGCGATACTC
>JAKASH010000359.1 GCA_021828225.1 Acidobacteriota bacterium
GCTGGCTATTTGGCCTTGGAGATCTTTAGCCAGATCCTCAAGAATACGAATCTGTTGAGCCTTCCGCTCCAGGGTAGATTGGAGCTTCGTGACCTGGCGCTGGAGGCGTTGGTTCTCACGGCGCAGAACATCGAACCCCTGCGGCGGAAACAGTTCATCGAGATCAGCCGGCTTCGACGCTTGGGGCCTCAACCCGGTCCGGATGGTGGAATAAGGTGAAACCTGCGAGTGAGCCTCCCGGATGAGGGTATCCAGATCCTTGCGCTCCTGGGAGGGAGGGCAAAGCTGGCGTAACGCCATCAACCTTGCCAGGTCGGGACGGTTTCTGCCGCGCTCCCAGTGCTGGACCGCACCTTTGGTAGCATTGAGCAGTCTTGAGAGCCCTTCCTGGCTTACCTGAAGCTTCTGCCGTACTCTGCGAATTACTTTTGATACATCAAGCTCAGCCATTGAGTGCCTTCTCCTGATTAGATTCTTCTTGACACGACTATAGTTATAGGCTAGTATAGCATAGGTTTCAGTTTTCGGAAGTTTTTTTATGACTTCCGAAACTTTTTTGCGCCAAGACCACGATTGGCGTGCCACCGTTCGGGGGACGCACGGTGCAGGCACAGCCGGGCTTGGGATGTCCGGGTGTCATTAGTCCCCCCACGAGAGTCACAGAGCGCTACAGGAAAAACCAAAGTTCACGTGAATTCTGAGCGATAGCTAGGCTCCTGTCAATGATCGATCGCATATTTATATCTTGCCTATTTACTTATCGGACACTTGTCGCGGCAGCCATAGGCAGGGCCAACCTGCCCGACGAGACGCAGCAACTACTTTTATATGTGCGAGTTGCAAAATACTCATCGAGCTTCACCGCTCTAGATCCTCATTGGTTCTCCTGCCTGTCTTTTTCGGTCCTTATCAGAATCATCTTGAACAATTTACAGCCACTCAGGGCTGGCCTGAGCTCTTCTCACTTTACCACCGATCCGATGCTCACCTGCAACCAGCCGCACCCACTTAGATTTGCAACAAATCCCACCTTCCATACAGGACACAAGGAGGAATACCATGGCAGATTCAAATAAGAGCGTATATTTCCTCTGCCCTACTAGTTCATCCGCCAACCAGTCTTCCGTCAATTTTGGGCAGGAGCATCATGACAGAAGCGCAGGTCAGATCGCGGAACGGCAACGACTCTCCTTCAATACCAGCTCGGCCGGAAGGTCTGAATCAGTCTCCTTCTCAATAGAACGCTGCTCAGAAAGGGGATGTGTTTTCCCCGCTTCGTCGGCCGGCTCGGGAAGGTGCGTCTACCATACGCGTCAGCAGGAGGAGCCGATCCTGTTTCGTTCCCACCAACCCACGGGCCTGTTTCTTGATCCGGCAAGAATGGGACCAGCGGACCAGGAATATGATGGCAGCCGCAAGCGCGATCGCCACCGGATGGCAGAGCTCTGGGAACAATTCCAAAGCGACGGGACGGCCTAATTAAGCGGTCCATCCACAACACAAAAGGAACCAAGGCCGCCGCTAATTCTTCGACGGGGTGTGTTGCTCTGGGATCACTTCCAGGAGGTGGTTCCAGGGGTGTCTTCAGATGGCCCATGTTGCCGCAGTAGATTTGAATCCCTTCGGCAAAGCACCGTTTCCATTGAAGCGGTTCCACTTCCATTTGAGGTGTCGAGGCATGGAAATCATTACAGAGATACATACCCAAAGTGCTGCTCCCGCGCAATCGTCCCGGACCGGTGAAATCCAAAGGCACGCGCCGCTGCTCTCCCCACCAAACGCCTGGCGCATCCTCCGCAGGAGAACGGGCGGGCACGTTTCGCGTTCCACTTTTTACCGCTGGCTGGAAAGCGGCAAGGTCTATTCTCTCCGTTTGGGCTCTCGAATGTACATACCCTGGCAAGCGCTTGAGGAAGTGATCGGCCGATGCCTTAGCGGAGAGCCATTCTGACGGCTGTCGCCGACTGTGATATTTAAAGAGGATTGCAAATTCCAGTGGCGTGGTCGACTATAGCGGCATCTTCACTCTCGCATTCCGGCGCTGAGGTCCGATTTCGGGTCCGATCCGAGTCGGACCATCGGACTCGAGAAATCCGAGACAGCGCCACTACAAGGGTACCCACTATAATTTGCGATCCTCCACAGTGCAATATGCGGCGCGCCGTGGAGCTCCCGGATGCGCCGGATTGAAGTCCTTCTGCTTCGAGGGGTCTGTGCCGGGAGCAGCCGGAAGGTCCAACCCACAACAGAATCCTGAACCCGAAGGTGACAAGCAGAGATGCGAACAACATCTTGAATATGTTAGCCTTCATTCGCGGCCAATGACGGTAAAGACCTACAGGGTTCAAGGCGGTGATATCGGGGCAGACCTGAAACTCGGAATAACCAACGAGCTGAACCGCAAAGGCATCCATGACACCGGACTTTGACATGATCGTGATCGGCGGCGGAGCGGCGGGGCTGACCGCAGCGGGAATCTCCGCCTCGCTGGGGGCCAGGACCGCTCTTGTCGAACAGCACAAGCTCGGAGGCGATTGCACCTGGACCGGATGCGTGCCGAGCAAAGCGTTGCTGAAGGCCGCCGGGATCGCCCACAACATGCGTACAGCCGGCCGATACGGGCTGCACGCCTCGGAACCGGACTTTGATTTTTCCCGTGTCATGGATAGAATTCGCGAAATCCAAACGGGCATCTACAAAGAGGCTGACTCTCCGCCCGTTTATGAAAAAATGGGCATCGAGGTCATCGGAGGAACGGCAGAATTCATCTACCGAAACCGGGTTGAGGTCGTGCATTTGGGCGGCAGCAAGCGGCAGATCACTTCCCGCTTTTTTGTGATTGCCACGGGCGCGCGTCCCGTGATTCCGACCATCGAGGGGCTTGCCGATACTCCCTACCTGACCAGCGAATCAATCTTCTCGATTTCAAAGCTGCCGGCAAGAATGATCGTGATTGGAGCGGGCCCGGTTGGGATCGAAATGGCCCAGGCCTTCCGCCGCCTTGGGAGCGAGGTCGCCGTTCTGGACGTTCAAAACCACATCCTGCCTCGGGACGATGCGGAGCTCACTGAGATCTTGAGGCAGCATCTTGCCGAAGAAGGAGTCCAGTTCGTGCTGGAATCTGAGATAAGAAAGATCGAACGCGATGGCGGAACATTCCGCGTGAGGGTCGGAGCAGGATCGTCGGCAGCGGAAGAGAGGATTGAAGGTGACACCCTTCTGCTGGCGACGGGCCGCCGGCCGAATACCGATGGCTTGAATTTGGAAGCTGCGGGTGTAGAGTCCACCCGTTCCGGCATCACAGTGGACCAGCATTGCCGCACTTCAGCTAGAGATATTTTCGCCTGCGGCGACGTGACAGGGCTTTACCAGTTGACGCACATGTCGGAGCATATGGCCAAGGTGGCCGTCACCACGGCGCTGCTCCATTTCCCAATGTCGATCGACACGCGCAACGTTCCGTGGTGCACGTACACCGATCCTGAGCTTGCCCACGTTGGAGCCTCTGAAGGCGAATTGAAAAGACAAGGGCGACGCTATGAGGTCTACCGCTTCCCGTTCACAAAGATCGACCGCGCCGTAACGGACAGCGAAACCACCGGCCTAGTGAAGGTCCTGGCCAGAAAGTTTGACGGCAGGATTTACGGCGCCAGCATCGTGGGTGCGCGGGCGGGCGAGATGATCGGCGAATTCGCCCTGGCCATGCGAAACAGAGTCACCCTGCGCAGCATGGCCGACACCATTCACCCTTATCCCACTTACGCGCTGGGGAATCGCCGCGCCGCGGACCAGTGGTACGTCCGAAAGCAGTCGCGAACCTTTGTCCGCCTGCTCCAGATGATCTTTGGCTATCGCGGGCAACTGCCGAATACCAGCGATCCCACCCGGATCGTGTGATTTGCGCAAGAGAGGGTTTTCACGTGAAGGCCGCTCTTACCGCATCCGGGAAACGGCCGATGCGGCTCAGGAGCCCGGATTTTCATACCACTTGACGTTGGCGGTTGACGAGCCAACGGCGACAATGTCGGGACGGCCGTCCCCCTTGACATCGGCAATGACCACGCAGGAAGCGGCCATATCCGAGTCGAGCGTTTCCCGTTCCCAGGCGGCGCCGCGGTCGTCGGCGGCGTGGTAGATGAACAGTGAGGTTCCCGGGCCGCGGTATCCGGCGACGATCTCGTCATTGCCGTCGCCATCGAGGTCGGCGCAGACAAGCGCGTGCCCGCTCTTGAAGCTCGCATCAATCACATGCCGTTCGGTGAACCCGCCCGCATTGCCGGGATAAACCACCACCTTGTTCCCGTGCCAGGGCTCAATGGTGGCGAGGAACCTGTGCCCGTGAATCTTGCCGACGCCGATCTCGCTTGCTCCGTGATAACGGTCAGGACCCTGATCGCCCGCAGTGAGCAGCGTCCTGGTCCATTTGAGGTTTTCTTCCCGGCCCGTAGATTCGAACAGATTCACACCCTGGGCGCTTGCGGTGAGGATTTCGCCGCGGCCGTCGCCGTTCCAATCCATGATCAGAACGCCGTGAACGAGCGTGAGAGATTCGTCGATCAGGTGCGGACTCCATTCACTCGATTGCTGCGCAGCGCCTACGGCATGGCCCGTTAAAAGAGTCTCCTGCATCTC
>JAKASH010000360.1 GCA_021828225.1 Acidobacteriota bacterium
CATCCCGGGGAGCGATTCTCCGCGAGGTGCAACTTTCTGGTTTCTCATGTCGATGGCGTTGCTGGCTGGCGGGATCGTCGCGTATCCCATCAACTGGTGGTTGGTTTCCCGCCATCTGAAGCACGGAATGATGACCGTGCGGAAAGTTGGTGCTGCCGAAGCAGCCGCGTCTGAAACGAGCCGAACTATGGATCACGAAAAAATGGCGCACGCTCATGGCACCAACCCTTCGAAGGGAGCCACGGCTGGGATGGCAGTGCTGAGCATCGCGATATTCGGGCTCGGAATCGCATTGTCAGCGCTTCTTGGGGGTTTCCACTAAGCTGGATCCTGGAACCAGGAAATGCGGGATTAGGCCCCACCACCGAGAGGAACTCATCGCTGTGCCGGTGAAGTCCAGCCTCCTCCACGGCATCAATTCTGGTCGACAAGTCAGGGATGCACTTTCGACCCAATTCCCCCATAGCAAAGTGCGAATCACGGATAAGGGGAAGATGTCTCTGAGAGGAGATCGGAAGTGTTCATGCCTTTGAGACGCGAGCCTCCCTTTAACTCCTTTCACAACCGGCGCGGTGTGATTGTCCACTCTATTCAGGGCACGCATTGACACCGAGCCTTTTGCGCTGACTACCTACCAAACCCCGTCTACGCGACAGCCGATTTGCGGTAGCGGGTCAGTTTGGGGTTAGCCCGTCGTCCGCCCACAATCCGAAGGGGCGTGTGCGATAGCTCAGGCCGCGTTCCGGCGAGGGGCCGGGCGATTAACCGCGGTGCGCTCTCATACCGCAAAATTCGCGGCGTTATCGAAAAACGCCTCGCATCGCTCCTTGGTCATACGAGTGGAAGTGCTACCAAAAAGTACGTACTTCGCGGACGAGACCAAAGTCCTGCAACCTAATTTATCGTAACGCGCAATCTTGCGCGGTACGCTCAAATCAATCACATCCTTTCGGAATACTGGGCTTGAGCCCTGATGCAGCGGTCGGCTGGCAGGGACGATTTCCATCTTCCCGAACTTTCCAGTGGGGAGATGCACAAGGTACTCTGCCTCTATTGAGAATTTCATAATATAGTTACACAGGGAAGAGGTCTGCTTGCTGCCAGAAGGCCAGGACCAGGTTCGGGCGGCGGCGCATCCGCTTCAGGGCGCGGATGGCGTGGACGCTCAACTCGCCCAGGTCCTTCGGGCAGAAATTGGCCAGTTCATGTTGCTTCAGATGGCCCCAGATGTATTCGGTCGGGTTCAGTTCGGGTGCGTAGGCGGGGAGAAATTCCAGCCAGATGAGCCCGCGCTGTTGTCGCACGAACTCCCACACCGCCCGGCTGCGATGCACGGGCAGCCCGTCCCACACGATGAGCAGCTTGCCGCCGAGATGCCGCAACAGATGCGCCAGAAACTCGGTCACCTGCGGGCTGCGGACCGCTCCGGCAAACAGCCGAAAGTAGAAATTCCAGGAGGTGATGCCAGCCACGGCGGACAGCGTCTTCCAGTTGAAGTGATATTGCAGCACCGGCGTCTGCCCCTTCGGCGCCCAGGTGCGTTTCCGGTGCGGGCGCTCGCTCAATCCGCTTTCGTCGACGAAGACGATGATTCGCCTCTCTTTTTGGGCTTTTTTTTAATCTCCGGCCAGCGCTGCTGCTTCCAGCGCCGAATCTTTTCTTCGTCGCGTTCCTGCGCCCGGCCGACCGGGCGCTGCGGCGTCCACGCGAGCTGCCGCAGGATGCGCCAAGCCTGCACGGCAGAAAACTTCACGCCGCACTCGCGCTCGATCAAGTCCGCCACGCGCCAGGCGGTCCACAGCCCGGTTTCGTATCCTAAGGCTTGCGGGCCGCGTTTCAGCCCGCGAACCACGCGTTTCAACTCGGCCGGACCCAGCCGCGGCTTGCGCCCAGCGCGCCCCGGGCTCCGGAGCGCCCGCCGCCCACCGCAGCGGAGTTGTTCGGCCCAACGGCTCACCGACTGCCGGTGCACGCCAACGCGTCGGGCGACCTCGGCTTGCGGCACTCCTTGGCGCAACAGGCGCGCGCCCAACAAGCGCCGCCGTTCCAATTCCCTGAGCTGTTCGCCGTCTCGCCGTACTCCTCTTGGGTTTCCCATGCGCCAAACATATCACAAGAACTCAAGGATGTCACTATATTATGTAGTATTCAGTAGGTCGCCAGCGGTGTTTTTCGGTATGCGAATAGCGCGAGCTCTCGCATCGATTCTCTCCGCCTCACGCCTCAATGGTCCCTTGAACACATTCTCTTCAATCGCCCAGAAGAACCAGTCGGGGTCAGTAAAAACGATCTGTGGGAGCGTTTTCCCCTTATGTTTGCCAAAAGGCAGAGTGGACCACGCCATACTTGACCTCGCTCATTACGAGAGGGCGTCCAGCAGTCGCGCCGCCACCAATCCCATGCTTTGTACCGCAGCACGTGCCTGCGCTGGGGTCACGTTGGGTAGAAAGGGCCGACCGTGTCCTGTTCCCTCTCGATTTCGAAGTCGGTTAACAGCACACGCGAGCTCGTACAACGCCAAGTCCATCTGTTCCTGCGCAGTGAGACCAGTTTTCTTCACTGCACATAAACCAACTGCAACGAAAGCCTGACCAACTAGAGTGGGGAAATTGTCTTGGTGAGAGTATTCACCGAATCGCACAACTAGAACGTGTGCTGCAGCTGCTTCGACAAGGTCCTTGCCAGTACCAGTGATGAGGGCTGCGTCAAGGACGCCCCGTCTTGCGCGGCGAACGTACGCCCGGAGTGCGTCCGTCAATTCCATGCCATGAAGTGTCTCGAGGACAACGGGTAGTAGCTCGCCAGTCTCCGAAAGCTGGTAGCCCTCGCCGGCGAATGCCTCGCGGAGGTCCTGAACGGGTTCCGCGCCGACGAAATTGCTGGAACCCTCACGGAATCCTCCTACTCCACGAACGAGAGCGACGACGAGGTGCACAAGCCTTTCGCCCTTTTCAATGTCATGCTCAATTGCCCATTGCAGAATGCCACGTACTCGCTTTGCTTTCCCGACGGGCCGTCCAAGAACCCGGCTGGGGTCGGCGTCCAGCAAATCCGCGCGGCGGAACTGGTCTTCAATCTCCGAATGGCTGGGCTGGCGACTACCTGTTGGAGATTGGGAATCGTCCACCAATCTGGCGAGGGCAGCTATCACCGCGTCCGTTAACGGCGCGGATAACGGATTGGTTCCAGTACTGGTCATGGGCCCAATTATAAGGTCAAGTGGCCTTGTTGCGTTACTTTGACGCTGGTTCCCAAAACAACAACACCACTGACTTGGGCTCGAGGTCTCAACGACGCAGCCCATCCCCACGCCTTGACCCATGATGCGTCCCGGATTGTCGGTTACCCGGAAACTGACCCACAGCCCGATTTGCCCCTCCGTTGCCATTCTCCCTTAAGGCGATTATCGCGGGAATGCCTCCGTTCACGACCTGACCACTTCTGAGGCCTACAGGTAGGCGGAGCCGACGCTCGCCGAGGAAAAAGCCCCATGAAACCAAACGCAGGAATTGCCACAAGTGTCTCTCCGCGAACTGTCCCACCGTTGAGTCAGTCGCGGCAGGGGGATATGGCCTGCCAAACGCTTTACGTTCGTAAGCACGTACAGGGAGGATGGTTGGCGGAATCGGGGGCCGCGGCACGAGGAATCGAGATCCACCAGATTCTGTCGGTCTACATCAACCACTTGGCAAGGACAAGACGCACGACCGACCTCGAAGTGTTCGACTCACTCCTGAAGAGCGCCGGCGCGGAAGCCCGCGAGGTTCTGGAGCGGTTTCGTGACAGCCACGCGTTCGACCCCGAAAAAATCCTGGCCACGGAACTCCACATCGCGCTCGACGAGAACTTCCTTCCAATCGAGCGTCAAGAGCAGCGTGGGCGAACCGCCGAGTACGAAGGGACGCTTGACTTGGTGATGCTCCATTCGGTCACCGAGGCCGAGATCGACGATTGGAAGAGCTACTACAAAGTCATTGACGCGGACACGTTCCAATCGAAGTTCTATCCCCTACTGCTCATGTGTCTCAATCCGTCCCTGGAGCGCGTGAAATTCGTGTTGGAGTTCATCCGCTACGGGGCGTCTCGCTGCGTCGAGTACACGCGGAAGGATTTGCCTTGGCTCAAGGAATTAGCCCAGACGGAGAGAGCACGGCAAGAAGACCTGCACAAGCCGGCCTCCCGCGGCGAGCGAGAACTGAAAGCCTCTCCGGGTCGGCATTGCACTTGGTGTCCACTTCTGTTGCACGGATGCCCCGTTGCGGAGACCAATCCTTACGGCCAGATGTCGGCTGAAGAGCGGCTGCGATTTGCGCTTTGGCTGCAAGAAGCGGAAAAGCACAACACCAGGGTGCTAAAGGACTTGATGGTTGAACGCGGCCCGATTCGCTGCCGGGACGAAAACCAAACCGAATACGTTGCCGGCTTTGTGCCCACGGAGAAGAGGTTCTACCCGTACCGGGATGCGGCTTCGATGCTGGACGAATGGTTCAGCGCGCATCCCGATGAGCGAGCCTTGCGCGACAAACTGACGATTTCGGGCCTTTCCTCAACGCTCAAAACAGCCAAGAGAACCGAGCTTCGGGAGAAGCTCGCAAGCATCGCGGACGTGCGCATCGAAACCGATCTCCGAAT
>JAKASH010000361.1 GCA_021828225.1 Acidobacteriota bacterium
CGGGCACGCTTACAGCGAGCCTCTCACGGTGACGATGGACCCGCGCGTGAAGACGCCTTTCTCCGGGCTTGAGCAGGCGTTCCACATAGAGATGCGCCTGGTGTCGATGATGAACGGCAGTTACACCGCGACGGGAGAAGCGCGTGCGCTCAACGAGGATCTTGCGAAGCTGTCAAAGCAGGCGAGCGGACGGGTGGCCGCGCGGATTGCGGCGCTCCAAAAGAAAGTTGCGGCCATCCTGAATAAGCCCGAAACTTCTGCCGGGGCTCACACGCCGCCGACGCTCTCTGGAGTGACCGGAGATGCTTCTACGCTCTACGGGCTGGTGGAAAGCGTTGACGCCACGCCGACCGCGGCCGAGGCGACGGCTCTCGAACAGGTCGAGCAGAACTATTCCGAAGTGATGAAGCGCTGGGACGAAATCAAGGCCACGGACCTCCCGGCGCTCAATCTCCGGCTGCACGGTTCCAAACTTCCCGAGCTTCACGTTCGGCAGCAGCCGCTGGCGCAGACTGAGTCGATGCATGAAGAGTAGCCGCGCCTACGACAGAATTTCGCGCACCATCCTGGTGGTTTCTGTGACTTGGTCTGAAAATCGCGGGAACAGGCCGATGATCGTAGCGTCAATGGGCTTGATGTTCTTGTAAGCCCATGCGATGGCTTGGCGCTTCTGCGCTTCAGACCTGCATTTGCGGCCTGCCGCCAGCACCTTGTAGACCAGCGTCGGTTTGTCAACCTTGCGCACGGCCGCGGCCATCCTGGGAGGATCGGAGTCGATCCAGCCCTCATCGAGAGGATGCGCGCCAATCTCTTTCTTCCACTCCTCGGGGCGGCGGGTCAGGTACTGCAACCCTGCCATGTAAAAGTCGTTCGCGAAGCCCTTCTCATGCAGCGTTTCCAGAATTTTGGGATTATGCGTGGAGATGCCGGCCAAGCTTCCCATGTCGTGAACCCTGTCGATATAAGTCTTGATCATATCGATCTTGCCCGCCCGGAAGAGAATGTCGGTCGCTGCACCGTGGAAGGCGATACCAATGGGTTTAAACTCCATCGCGGCCTGCGCGCACTTGATGGTTCCTTCCAGAACGTCTTCCGGCGTGCGGCCCATCTTTTCGTCGTAATGCCACGATGCGGCCAGACAGATAAATTGGATATTGCACCCCGCCCCGCGAATCTTCGGGAATTGCCGCTTCAGGTTGTAGTTGAAGTTCGCCTGCCAGGTGTTGATGCCGTTCTTTTCGCAATCCAGCAGCAGTTTGACGACACGCTCGTCGGTGAAGTATTCCTTCATGAGATTATCAAGAATGTAGTTGAAGTGCGAATAGCCGTAGATGGGGTTGCTTCCCACAATCAGCCGCGAAATCCGGTGGGCTCCCAGGTTCACGGTCGGCAACAACTCGGCGGGCTTTGCGCCCAGCGCTTCGGGAATCATCAAGCTGGCAGCCACCGTTGTGGCGCCTTTCAGAAAATCCCGCCGGCTGCTTGCCAGTTCCGGGGAATTCTCGCTCTCGTGCGGGTTGGGTGATTTGCACCGATCCATGAACTACCTCCGTGACTAAGCAGAATTGCTTGTTTGAGAGCGACAATACATCTCTATTCGCGGCAAGTCAATCGCCGATACTGCCTGGCTTGCGCGCGAAGATCCACCTCGCTCGATGACGTTCTGCCATGCGCAGCCAATAATCGCCGGCGTGTTTCACCAGCCACCCGCCGGTCTTTATCAGTGGCCGCCGCCTGCTGTTTCGCTCCACCCATCACGCGGCCAGGTGACATCGCGCACAGAGATTCTGTTCAGTCGCTTTTTATACTGTTAGACAGGTTGAGAGACGACGTTGGCTCCTCGCGATCGGGAGGCGACTGGCGCGATGAGGAAGACTCTGTGCGGGCTTGCTATTGTTCTGGTAGCCTTTTTGATGTCCCCATCGGGGGTAAGTGAAATGCAATCGAATACTGAAGCTCCGGGAACCATCCAACTGCCTGAACCCGCGCGAAGCGGCGTGGTTTCGCTTGAAGAGGCCCTCGCACAGCGCCGTTCGGTGCGCGAGTTCTTGCCCGGCGCTCTGACCGATCGGCAACTCTCGCAGCTTCTCTGGGCGGCGCAGGGGATCACTGCCCCGGGAGGCTATCGGACCGCCCCTTCGGCAGGCGCTTTATACCCTTTGGAAGTTTATGTAGCCATGCCCGCCGGTTTTTACCACTACGCTCCGGCCCGGCACCGCCTCACCCTCGCTTCAGCCAACGACCTGAGGCAGGCTCTTTACCACGCTGCGCTCGAACAGGAGGCGATTGCCGAAGCAGGCGCGGTTTTTGTGATCGCTGCCGTCTATGAGCGCACGGCGCAAAAATACGGTGTAACCCGCGGCGAGCGTTACGTGCACATCGAGGCCGGCCACGCCGCCCAGAACCTGCTTCTGGAAGCCATAGCGCTCGGGCTCGGAGCTGTGCCCATGGGAGCCTTTCACGATGCCGAAGTACAAAAGGCGCTCTCGCTCCCGCGAAACCACCAGCCGCTTTACCTGATTCCCGTCGGCAAACCGCGGTAGGCCTTGCCAGCATATCTCCACGAAGTTGAGCGATCGCGTCAGGGCACGACTTCAGTCGTGCCGAAAGCGAGCCTGCTTCTCCCCCGGCTTTAGCCGCTGAGGGCTTGTCCCTCAGGGCCTGAAGGCCCTCGAAATCGTAATGGCCACAAGGTGCGGCGCGACTGAAGTCGTGCCCTGACGCAGCGATTGTCCTAGAACACCCTCTTCTTCAGCCGGTCCACGTTGAACTTGGCCGTATCGGCAACGGCCATCACAGCCATCACGCCGGCCTGCACCGGATCGGTCACCACGAGGTCGGCGACATCAGGAACGCTGCCGGCCATGTTGAGGCTGATCACCAGCAGGCCCTGTGCACGCACTTCGCGCACGGCCCGTTCGATTTCTCCGCCCATCAGCGAACCGGCCAGCACCAGGGCGCGAGCGCGCGGCAGGCGGCCCACGGCGCGAACGGCCTCAGCCAGCGGCTGCTCGCCGACCAGCGGAATGGTATCGACGGAGATGTGTTCGCCGCGGATGTTGTGCCGGTCGGCTTCTGAAATGGCGCCAATGGCCACCTGGCCCACCTGCGCTCCGCCGCCCATCACGATGATGCGCTTGCCGTAAATCTTCTCGAGCGTGCCGACGGGTTGTGCTTCTTTCACCACGGAGAGCGCCCGAAGCCCTTCCAGCAGCGCCCCGGGCGAGCCGGGCAGCTCGACTTCAAAATAGATGCGGGCTTCGTGTGCGCTGCTGTCGACAATCGCCACAGACGAGATGTCGCCCTGCTGTTCCGCGATCACTCCCGTCAACTGGTGGAGAACTCCCAGCCCTGATTCCACGCGAACAAGAATTCCAACTTTCTCAGACATAAATGCTCCTCGACAATGGCGGGACCCGGCGAACCGTGCGCATCCTCGCCTGTGTTTGTCCGCTTAGCGTAGCACAATTTTCCCGTCGCAAGCGGCTGTACCGCCGGTGTCCCCGCCGGCGCATTTCGGCGCTGAAGCCCGATTTGCGGACTGCTGCCGCCGGAGACAGCGCCGCTACAAGGATACTGCGGATTCGCCACAGAGATCAGCCCTTCGTGTACAATAGCAGGTTGCCCCCCAGCGACATTTCATTCACTGGTCCTGACCGTGTTGATGACAGGTAGTCCTTCCACACTCTTATTGAGAGCCAAACGACTGATTCGCGTTTTGGTCAGCTTGCCACTGCTGGTACTTATTTGCCGCGTGCCCGCAGCCGCGGGGGCGGGCACTGCCGGCATCGAGGGCCGCGTCTTTGACGCCAGCGGAGCCGCCCTCGTGCATGCCGCCATCAGCGTGACGAACACCGCGACGGGCCTGCATCGGCAAGCCGTCACTGACAAGGACGGCTATTACTCCGTTCCGGGCCTGCCGGTGACGGGCCGGTATGTCCTGATGGTTTCAATGGGCGGATTTGCCACCCGGAAGGTCGCCGATCTCAGCCTGCGCGCCGGCGTAACCGCTTCCGTGGACGTGACGCTCAGCCCTCAGACCGAGCGCAGCCAGGTCACCGTGCTGGGAACCACCGAAGGCGTGCGCTCGGATTCTCCGCAGATTGGAACCCGACTCGATCTGCAGAAGATCGACGAAACGCCCATCCTGGGCCAGAAGATTACCTCGCTGCCATTGCTCGATTCCGCCGTGCGCCCGGCGCGCGGCACGGGCGACATGTTCCTGAACAATGTTCTTTTTGTGGTCAACGGCAGCGGGCGCCGCCAGACATCCTATCAGATCGATGGGACCTCGGGCGACGACACCTGGGGACGCCAGACGATTTTCACAAACATCCCGCTTTCCGCCATTCAGGAATTTGAGGTCTTGCCCAACAGCTTTAATGCGGAATACGGCCGCACCACCGGCCCCGTAGTGAACATCGTCACCAAGACCGGAACCAATGCCTACCACGGGGAAGGCGTTGTTATCGGCCGCCCCTCGGGAATCGAAGCGCGCAATCCGGTTTCAACCAGTCCTACGGCAGACAGATTGGCGCAACTCAGCGGAACCGTCTCCGGCCCCATCATTCATGACCGCACGTTCTTTCTGGTTTCAGGGCAGTACGCTCATCAGGACCGCGACTCCTCCA
>JAKASH010000362.1 GCA_021828225.1 Acidobacteriota bacterium
TGTTCTCCTAATGTTTTAAAGTTGAAGGTTCCATGGCCTTCGTTCGCCTATAGCGAGTTAGTATTGGGCGGCGTCGTGCCGGAGCCACTTGACGGATTTGAAGCAGTCCCGGGAGACGCTTGCGAGGCGGATGGAGCAAGAGCGCCCTGCACGAGTTCCTGAAGCAGCCCGTTGATCTGGCTGACTTGATCGAGTGTCGTGAATTCGGCCAATTGCGTCACGAACTGTGTGGGGTCAACCGGGTTTGTCGGGTCCTGATTCTGGAGCTGAGTCGTCAGCAGGGTCATAAAATCCTGGGTCGTGATTTGCTGCTGCTGAAGTCCGCTCGTGCCGGTCTGAGTGCTGGAACCGTCGTTTAACGTGGCGTCGGACCTGGTGCTTGCTGTGAGTGGATTGATCGTCATCGTGGTTTTAATCCTCCCTTACGATTCAAAATCTATGCGTGTACGCTGAGTCGTCCCCGCAGCCGCTCAGTGACTGGGCTCTCCTTGCTGGCAGGAGTGGCATGGAGAGGACGGGCAAAAGCCGATCTCAGGGCGTTGGGCCGCGCTTGTGTGTGCGCTCCTGAGTGAAATCCTCCTCCATTTCCCGTGTTGGTTCCGCTGCTCATTGGCACATTGAGCACCGAAAGATGATCGAGCCGCAGGTTTTGATCACTGAGAGCCTGCTGAAGCGCGGGAAGGTTATTCGTCAAAAGGGTGTGGGCATCATGGCTGACGACTGAGATAGAAGCTCCCACGCGTCCTGCGTCTAAGACAGCGTGAAGCTCCACCGGCCCCAGGTTATCCGTTTGCAGAGCGACACGCATTTCCGTTTTCCCCTGCGCCTGGATCATGGCTGCGGAGTTGACCATGCCTCCGGGAGGGTTCAGGTGGGTATCAACCGCAGATGTTAATTTCTCCGCCGTAGCGGCGTGAGCTGCAGGGGCTTGCGGCAGAGGGCCGGAGCTGGCCGGTGCACTATTCGCAGGTGCAACCTGGCTTGGCGCGGGAGACAACCCGTTGGCCAAGGCCGCCGTTGGCGAGGCTGCTACGGAGCCCAAGCTGCTGGATACCGAACCTGTCCCGGAACCCGGCGACCCTGAAACCTCGAAATGCCGGGCCGATGAATTCTGATCAGACTTGCCGTCTTTGAACGAGTTGCCCGAGGAACCGCCTGCCGGTGTTCCTGGTAGAAGGGTGTTGCCACCATCCTGGGCTGTGCTGGTATTTGCGCCCCCGTTGTCTTTGACCGACTTCTGAAGGCTGGCCTCTGCGTGTTTTAGAAGGACACCATTGGCAGATTCCGGAGAGAGTCGTCCGTTGATCTTGTGTGGCGTGAAGGTCTTGGCAGCCTCTGGGCTGTCTGGAAGCGGACCTCCTGCCTGAGACGTCGTTGCCGAAAAGAAGTTAAGCTGCAAATTTTCCATCTCGTCCAACGCCCTTTGCAGATGTTTGTCCGATGCCTGAAAAGCCAGCGCCTCAGATGAGTTTTGCGCTAATGGTTGGGTTGGCAGAACCGCATCGGTCGGATTCGGTACCTCGCTGGTGCGGGAGATAAGGCCATTGGCTTCCGCCGGCTCCATTGCTTCCTTTACAGGGCTTTCGAGGGCGATTAGAAGATCTTTCGGATTGAGAGACGTCTGATTCGCAGGTGACAGAAGCGACTGCGCGCCGGTCGATCTGAACTCTTGCTCAGAAGGATGTGCGGCGAGTGGCGCAACTTCAGAGTTTTTCGCCAGGCCCTTCCGACCGGGCGGCAGATTGTTGCTCGACTGGCCTTCATGGATTGGAAGCTCTGGCTCCGCCGCTGCCTTTGCAGGTAATGTAATCTTCTCCTCCGCATGCTGGATTTCAGCTCTCGCGGGCTGAAATTGCCGGGCTGCCAGCATTCGAATCCCGCCGGAAGAACCTTGCGCGCGGTTGGGCAATACATCGTTGTTTCCAGACGATTGATCCTGGGCGATTGCCGGGGGACCATTGCTGATAGAATTTGCAGCCGCTACCGGTACTGCGGGAGTGTGAGGGTTGATGGCCGCATGCGGGGATTTTCGCGACGGCTGTGGCTGACGGGCGTCCTGACTTGCTGATGTCTGTGGCAATTTCGCCTGGGTCGGAGAGCTATCATTCTTCATTGCTTCGTCCAGAAAATCCCCGAAGTGTATCTTGCCCGCCGGCTGTCCCGCCGATGCTCCACTGATTGCTGGTGCTTCACTTGCCGCTTGTGGCAACGTCAAGTTCTGACTCTGCATGAGGCTTACGCTCATCGTTCACCGGCTCTTCGAACGACCTTTTCAGTGCATGTCAAAGTCCATACCGGAAAGGCAATGGAACCGGGTTAATAATGCTCCTGGATTCAACAGGTTATTTAGAAGGTCGCGATGTAGCCGGGTAACTTCGAAAGGCTAAAAACTGTCGAGGTGGGCAACCTTTGCCCAAGGCAGGGGGAAACAACTAACCGCCTGATTGAAATCGCCGGCGCTGTACGAACAAATCGTCAATGCGCTGCTGTTCTCGCCGGTTTTCATCCCGCTCATAAGCCTGCAGCTCGCGCTCGCGCAGACTCTCAAGAATTTTGCGTTTTTTCTGAGACTCGAGAAAGATCCCGGTCTGTTTCCGAACTTCAACCTTCAGTGCCTTCATCTGTTCTCGCATTTGCTGTTGCCTGTCCGCCGATTGCTGCAGCAGGGCCGCAGCGGCCCGCAATTCGCTTCCCGGGATCCCATCCAGAAGCCGGTTTCCCAACTGGTTCAACATCAGCTTCCTCTGCTGATCGGTTTCTTCGTATTCCTGCTGGAGTCGGCCATAAGCCACGTTCAACAGGCTCAGGCGCATCCGCTCGCGCTGTTCGTAACTATGACGAAGGCGCAAGAGCGCGCGAAGTGAAAACTGGAAGGGCATCGTGGATTTATCCGGGTAGCGCCAGGAGCGCCGCCGCCGCTTCGTCAAAGCAAACCGGCTTGTCCACTTCCTGCTGCAAATACTCGTTAAGGGCCGGAAGCACAGCCATGGCACGATCGAGCACGGGATCGAGCCCTTTCTGGTAGGCTCCCACCCGGATCAGATCTTCAGAAGCCGCATAAGTGGCCAGGAGCCTGCGGAGGTGCCGGGCCTTCTCAAGGTGTTCAGGAGAGCAGACAGAGGCCATCAGGCGGCTAAGGCTGTCAAGGATCGAGATGGGCGGGAAGTGGTTCTGCATATTCAACCGGCGCTCCAGCACAATATGCCCATCCAGCAATGCCCGAACCGTATCCACCAGGGGGTCCTGCTGGTCGTCGCCCTCCATGAGAACGGTATAGAAGCCCGTAATGCTGCCGTGGCCGAAATGGCCGGCGCGCTCAATCAATCGGGCCAGAAGGGTAAAGACCGATGGCGTGTACCCGCGGGAGGTAGGGGGCTCTCCCGCCGCCAGCCCGATCTCGCGCTGGGCCATGGCGACGCGAGTAAGCGAATCCACCACCAGCAGAACATTTTTTCCTCGCGAGCAGAAATATTCCGCGACGGATGACGCTGCCAGGGCCGCGCGAATGCGGAGGAGCGGCGGCTGATCGGAGGTTGACACCACCACCACCGACCGGCGCATGCCTTCGGGTCCCAGGGCTTTCTCAAGAAACTCGCGAACTTCTCTTCCGCGCTCTCCCACCAGGGCCAGCACCGTGATATCTGCTGAGCTTCCGCGGGCCATCATTCCGATCAGGGTGCTTTTGCCAACACCGCTGCCACCAAAAATTCCCAGGCGCTGGCCACGCCCCGCTGTAATCAAGCCATCGACCGCACGCACGCCGCAACCGATCGGCTCGCGGATGGGAACGCGCTCCAGAGGCAGCGGTGGAGACGAGTGGAGCGGCCATTTCCGTTGTGCATGAAGAGGCGGGCCGGAGTCGATGGGCTGGCCGGAACCGTCAATGACCCGGCCGATTAATTCCTCACCCACACCAAGACTCGGACGAGCGCCCCAGGAGGTGATGCGATCGCCGTAACGCACCCCTTCGACCTTCTGGAGTGTCATGGAGAGGACAGTTGGCCCGCGAAAACCCACAACTTCGCCCTCATACGAGTGACCCTTGCAGTCCAGAATCTCGCAGCGTTCTCCGACCGCGCAGAAGGGGCCTTCCGACTCGACCAGTTGTCCGGTCGCTTTTGTAATACGGCCCCACCAGCGCATGGTGGACGTCTGTTCGAGGAGATGAAGGTATGAGTTCAGCAAGTGAGATTTGGCTCCGGAAAGTCAGCCGCGAATGTACCATCAAGCCGCGTACGAAGGAGAGCAGAGTTCTTTGGAAGTGCCTCCGGGCCGCTGCGACAGAAGATCCAGAAACCCTCGTTCGATCTCGGCCAATTGCCCTTCAAGTGAAACATCAGTGGTTCCTGTCTCGGTAACAAACAGGCACTGCGGTCCTCGCAAGGATTTATCAGCAACGATTTCGATCGTGGAATCTAGCTCCGCCAGAGGACCTAGAGCAGCACGCCAATCGTCTGCCTGGATTGCCGGCACACGAAGTCGCACCGTTGTGCCGTTGGCAATTGTTTCCAGCGCCACTCGCACCACCCCTGTCAGCAGCAGCGGGTCAACCTGGGCTTCCCGATGCAGCACCTTACGGGCAATTGCCAGAACAAGGCGGACCGCTTCTCCTTCGACATTCCGGAAACACT
>JAKASH010000363.1 GCA_021828225.1 Acidobacteriota bacterium
TGATGCCCCTGCCATCTTAAGCCGGTGTCGGGAATGCGCGCAAAGACATACAGCGTCTCGGACGATCCCACAGCGAAACATCCGACTTCCGGAAAAGCAAGTGTGCGGACAAATGATTCGCATATGCTGTTTGAGTCCAGTTCGGACGTTCAATCATGCAATGCCCCTCTGCAGCCGGTCCGAGTCAGCTTCGCTTTCCCAGTGGCCCTCATGAGGTTTCCTAACGGGTCAACAGCAGTTCCACAAAAGCAGTTGAACACCGAGTGACACAACCCCGGCAGACCTCTTCTTTGCCCCTGTCTGCCATCACTTTAGTCACGGCGCGGCTGCCATTGAAATAGTCCATCCGTACTCATGATTGAGATAAACGTCATATGGAGAAGAGAAATATGGCGCAGTAGGCTGATCGTGCGGAACGGATCGAATCACACCTCAAGGGGAAATTAGCACCTGAATGTTGCATCACGGACGTCACCGTAAGCTCCCGCAGGCGGGACACAGGAAACATCTTCAGACCGACCGGCGAGCCCGCCTGAATTTTAGAGTCAGGCCCGTGGCCGATGTTGGCAGCGACTTAAGTCACTGTATTTCGATTTTCTCGGTGAAGTTCCCTGTTTATGAGGACAGAATCTACGTGCCTCTCTCGGTGGGACCAAAAGCCCGGCACTGCTTTTCTCGGTATTTTATCGGGGCTCGACTACGTTTCTTCGAAAGGGCTTCATGAGTTTTCCAATCGTTTCCAGCAGCGATTTTCCCTTTATGAGGCAATTTGCAATTCTCTTGGTGTTTGCATTCGGCATATTCTCTCCGGCGCAATCGCCGCAGCCGGAGCAGCACGCTTCCCCCGGTCATCCAGTTAGAGTTTCCGTCTATGACCGTACACGCGTAGATGCCTGGCAGTGGTTTGCCGCGCCCCCTGAACAGGAGACCTACGGGTATGTCGAGTCGCTGATGCGGCTGGGCGTGTCGCAGCGCATCCAGAACTGGGATTGGCAGCTGGAACTCTCGCAGCCGGCGGTACTTGGCCTACCCGACGATTCGGTCTCTCCGGTAACCGCTCAGGGGCAACTTGGCCTGGGCGGAACCTACTACGCTTCTAGCGGTAACAATGCAGATCCCGCCGCCGCCTTTCTGAAGCAGGGCTTCCTTCGGTATCACTTCAACGGGACCGACAAAAGCCTTCGCCTCGGGCGGTTCGAGTTTATTGATGGGCAGGAAATGCGTCCCGGGAATGCGACGATTGAATGGTTGCAGGCGAATCGCATTGCGCACCGGCTCATCGGCAATTTCGGTTTCTCCAATGCTCAGCGCAGTTTCGACGGCATCGACGCTCACTACGGCAAAGGAAGTTGGGATGTGACGGCGATGGCAGCCCGAGCAGATCAGGGCGTCTTCAACATGAATGGCAATCCTGAGCTGAACGTCGACCTTCAATACTTTGCGTTCACTCGATCGGGGCTCAACCAGCATCTGCTGGTGCGTGCCTTTGGGATCGGTTATCACGATGGCCGTACCGGCCTGACCAAGACGGATAATCGCGCGTTGGCGGTGCGCGCAACGGACCACGGCAACATTCGTATCGGTACCTACGGGGGCGACCTGCTTCTGGCGGCGCCTGCGGGTCCGGGCTCCTTTGATTTCCTGTTCTGGGGCGCGCTGCAGAATGGGAGGTGGGGCGCACTCGGTCACAGTGCTGGCGCGTCGGCGGTCGAGGGCGGCTACCAGCTCACGAAGGCAGCCAGTGCTCCCTGGCTGCGCGCCGGATGGTTCCGCAGCACCGGCGACAACAATCCTATCGACAATGAGCACAACACTTTCTTCCAGATACTGCCAACGCCCCGCATCTACGCACGGGACCCGTTCTACAACCTGATGAACAGCACGGACGAGTTTGTTCAGGTCATCGATCAACCGGTAAAACAGCTTGCTCTGCGAAGCGATTTGCACTGGCTGCAGCTCACCTCTGCCAACGATCTGTGGTACCAGGGAGGCGGGGCCTATGACAACAAAGTCTTCGGCTATACAGGACGCCCCGCCAATGGACACGCCTCACTTGCTTCGGTTGCCGACATCAGCGCGGACTATCAGCTCAGCAAATCTGTTGCATTGAATTTCTATTATGCTCATCCCTGGGGAAAGAGTGTCGTCGGAGCCATCTATCCAGCGGATCGCGATTCGCAGTATGGTTACGTGGAGTTTGTCTACCAGTGGGGCAGAGCGCTCAAGACTTCTAAATAGCGGCCTTGAGCGCGAGTATCGTCGGATATGCAGATGAATTCACGCATGCAAAGAGATGAGCCATCTGGACCAAACATCCGATCTGTCAATCAACCAGCGCTCGACTCTGAGCGCCAAGATCAACAACCTGGTCTTGATCGGGGGCAATATCCCCCAAGACTAACGAATGAGTAACTAATCTTCATGGGAGGCGTCTGATGGCTCAAATCAAAGGCACACCCCGTCAAGCCCTGTTCGCTGCAACGATGGGATTTTTTGTGGGGTTTGCCGCAGTTGCGCTGTTCGGGCCCACAGCAAGCCGCTTTCAGGCGGTGATGCATTTGAGCCCGTTGATGGTGGGCTTTCTTGTAGCCGCCCCGGCCTTGTCAGGCTCCTTGCTCCGCATTCCGTTTTCTGCCTGGGTTGACACGACCGGCGGTCGCAAACCATTTCTGGTGCTGCTATTCCTCTCTATCATCGGAATGGCCGGGTTGCTTGCGGTTATCTATTTCTACTACCCCAATCGCCTGACCATTCATTTGTATCCCGTATTGCTCATCCTTGGCGTTCTCTGCGGATGCGGGATTGCTACATTCTCGGTGGGAATCAGCCAGGTCTCCTACTGGTTCCCGCAGGCCCGGCAGGGCAGAGCCCTGGCGATCTTTGCGGGCGTCGGCAACCTTGCTCCCGGAGCCTTCTCGTTACTACTCCCAATGGCGCTCGTCGCTTTAAGCCTGGCCGGCTCCTATCTGGTGTGGCTGATATTCCTGCTAGTAGGGACGCTTTTCTACCTCTGGTACGGACGGAATGCCTGGTATTTCCAGTACCGAGCCAAGGGAGCTGATGAGGAAGTCGCAAAACGCAAGGCCATCGAGGATGGCCAAATCTTTTTCCCGGCTGGAAGTCTCAAGGAGAGTCTTCGAGCGTCAGCGCGCGTGTGGAGAACGTGGGCGCTTGTCTGGGTCTACTTCACAACGTTCGGCGGCTTCGTAGCACTCACCGCGTGGCTGCCAACTTACTGGCACTTGTACTATGGGTTGGGCCTTGTTGCTGCTGGTGGTTTGACAGCCCTCTACTCGCTTCTTGCCTCCTCCATTCGGATACTGGGAGGCGTGCTTTCGGATCGTCTACAGAAAGGGGGAGAAAACACCGCCATCTTGGCTTTACTCATCATGTTGGTAGGCGCCGTAGTGATGACAGGAACGTCTCAGTTCGAGTTGGCCGTTCCCGGAGAGATCCTTTTGGCAGTGGGCATGGGCGTGTGCAACGCTGCCGTATTCAAGCTGGTCCCCCAGGCGGCTCCACACGCAGTTGGTGGAGCCGCTGGATGGGTTGGGGGCCTGGGAGCGCTGGGAGGCTTTGCGATCCCGCCGGTGATGGGCTTTGCGGTTCATAACCTCGGAAATCGTGGTTATTCGATCGGGTTCGTCGTCTTTATCTTTCTGGCTCTGTTTTCTCTCTCCCTGGCCTGGATCCTGAAGTATGCGCAGGACCTTCCTGTAACCGCGTAGGGATCCGGGGAAGGAGGAAAGCCGGCGAAATGATGGAGATCACTTTTTCCCATGCTCGGACGGTAGCAGAGAACCTCGCAATGGATGAGTCAGTTGCGAGGAATGCCTGGGATGCCGGAACGCATCTGCTCCGCTTCTGGTGGGGAGGGCCCCCGGCTGTCGTGATGGGCTCCAACGAACACCCGGAACAGGTGGCCGACGTCGCCGAATGTACGCGGTACGGAGTGAGCCTGTTAAAACGGTGTTCCGGTGGAGGCACAGTCCTCCAGACCAATGACGTGCTTAATTACTCGCTGATCACTCCGGCTCCCGCGTCCCTCGACGTGCGGGCATCCTTTTGCCAGGGGACGAAGATTATCCGCGCAATCCTTGCAAGGTTCGGCATCGTCGGCGTTCCGCAGGGCACATCGGACGTAGCGGTTGGGGACCGGAAGATCTCTGGGAACGCGCAAGCCTGGCGCTGGAAGTCGCTTTTGGTGCATGGAACGCTGCTCGTCGATTTCGATTTCGATCTTGCCGAGAAGCTCCTGAAGCACCCGCCCCGTGAGCCTGATTATCGCCGCGGCCGAAACCATCGTGACTTCCTGGTCACGTTGCGCGCTCTAGGAGTGCGCGCAAGCCGCGGTGAGATCGAGACAGCGGCAATTCTTGCTGCTGAAAGGATCTTCGGCAGTGTGAAACCGCACCACACTCTTCCATCTTCTTATCCTCCTTCCGCGGCGATACTTTCGTGAATTGGCTATGCCGCTGCTGTCGAGACATGTCAGCGCCGGCCTAGTGAAAGCTTTCCGTTCTGCAATGCCACAAGGGAGATGGGACGCAACCCAAGCAGTGGCTCTTGTCACGACTTACACTCGTCCCCGCGCAGAACAACGCCTTGTTAGGGTTCGTTTCGTTGATT
>JAKASH010000364.1 GCA_021828225.1 Acidobacteriota bacterium
GAGGTCGCATGAGTGGAGACGCAGAGGGCAATCCTGCTCTATGGATTAGCCCTCGAGACGAACTCGGCAGAGCGGTGGCCGAAGAGATTTTGGCCGCTGCATACCGCGTTTGGAAGCGCGTGGTGACGTATGCGCAGGCGCAAGGGCAAGACACGGCGAGAGCAGCGGAAGCACTGGAAGTGGCGGCCCATTCGCTTGCGGCGCTCGCCGAGCGCCATCCCCAGGCGCGGGCCCGAATCAAGAGTTTGGACTATTACATCTTTTGGGCGGCAGCACGCCGGATTGACCGGGCTATTTCGAGGGAGCCCGAAATCGACTTTCTGGGTTCTACGGACGACCTCACTCCCTATGCCGGGGCACAAGATGCGGCTTGGGTGGCGCGGCTCGAACGGGACCTGCTTCTTGGCGAGATCATCGGGTACATGAACGCTCAAACGAGACGCTTGTTCGTCATGCGCCGGTCCGGCTATTCATGGGATGAAATCGGAAAGACTCTGGGCACATCGGCGGTTGATGTGCAAACGTATTTCTCGAAAGGCGTCGCGAACGCGCGGAGACGCATAGAGCGCCGATCAGAGAAAAGTTCGGGCGAGACTCCCTCACCGGGGAGGCGAGAATGACGAACCGCTTGAAGCCGACGCATTTGCTGTCGAAACGCGAGGAAGACGCGCTCATCAAGGCGGGGCAGCGACTCCTTCTCAACGGCGGATATCCGAATCCCGACCGGGTTGGATGCCCTGGCGATAAGGTGCTGAAGGCTATGGCGTTTCGGGAGATGCCCCTGAAAGATGCGCTCGATTACGTTGACCACATGGGTTGTTGCTCGCCCTGCTTCGTCGAGTACACGGCATTTCGGCAGAAGGCCGCGCGCCGGAAAAAGCTGGAGCTTGCACTTGCGGTCGCCGCAATGGTTGCCCTGATTGTAGTCGGCGGATGGGTGTGGCAAACCCATCGTTTCCCCGGAATCGGCGGAAAGCCGACCGTGGCCAGCGTCATTCCTTTCACGCTTAATTTGGAGAACCGGGGAGTCTTTCGCGGCCCGCAACCGCCGTTCGTGCCTAAAGGTCCGGTTTACCTTCCGCGCGGTCGGCTCGACCTGACAGTCTTGTTGCCTGTGGGAAGCGAAGCCGGGAATTACGGAGTCCTCATTGGAACGGAATCGGGGAGAGTGCTCCTTGAGGCAAAAGGCCCGGCAGTAATTAGGAAGGATGGAGTCACTGTTCTGAAGGTCAAACTCGACACTTCCAGTCTAAATGCTGGCGCTTATGTGCTGGGCATTGGTGAAATCGGATGGGAGCCATACAACTATCCCTTACAGATGAAATAGGTGGTCCCGTTGGCGGCCCGGCTTACTGAAACAGATCTGTGATGGCGCGACGTAGCTGCGATAGATTCGGACTTTTCGAGTCGAATTCACCCAGCGCCCTGTGGAATGTGGCGTACTCCCTTGAGATCATCTCCTCGCTCCGCACATTACACAATAAGCAGCGAGTCGCCACGCTTCTCAAAAGTCGGATAGCCGGTGTTGCCCTCGAAGGCCAAGTGGGCATAGGGCGACGCCAAAGTCCGCCAGCCCATTCAGGATGGCTTGGTTGGCAGCGGGGCGGCTCCGCTTGGGCGCTCCGGAAGGCGCGCTCTCACAGTCTCGGCAATGTCGGCCAGAATCAAAACGCCGAGCGTTAGCATTAGGGAAACGCACGAGAGTGCAAACAACACAGGAGGGCCGTCCATAATCCCAATCGCCATGACGAAGAGAGTAACGAAGAATATGATGTACGCGATGACCTTAGTGACTCGTACCACGGCTTGCCTCCGCGAGGGGATGAACTCACCCTATTTGGTGCGCTCGATTTTGGGGTCGCCCTGGGTTCCGAGGTTGTAGTGTTGTTCGAAGGACCTGTGCCTCCCATCCTCATCGCCGAAGTATTGAATCTCTAAAGAAGTGCACCCATAACTGCGCATCAGGCTCAGGCCCTTCGCGTCGCCCAGTATTCGCCTAACGAACAAATCGTCCGCAACGGCCGATGGGCTCTGCCAGAGGAGGTCGATGATGATGAGTTTTCTCTTGTCGCCCGCCACTTTCACGCCATCGGAACCGAGATTTTGGAACTCCCTATCCATCATTTCAGCATATTTATCACAATTTCCGGATAGTGCGGCAGCCACCGAACTTCGGATCATCGCATAAAGCTTGTCTGGCTGCATCACGCAAGGAAAGACAGCCTCAAAGTGCGCGCGGAATGCGTCACCGGTCATCCCTTTGTCCAAAAGTGACCATTTGGCCCCGGGGGTTGATACTTCAGCAGGGCCGACTGGGACGTCATTAGGCGCGTATGAGAACACGACCTGGGATCGGGAACCCGCCTGGAAATATGTAAGCGTCCTGAAGAGCTTTTCGCCAAGCACGCTTTCCGTGGAGTCTGTGGCGGGCTTGCCGCATAGAGTTATGAAGTGCTCTGGAGTCAAGCTGGCGAGTTCCAAATTGAACACCGCCTCGTCCACCTGCCTGTCCTGGACTCGCTTAGCATTGGATCGTAACGGTGGAGCGCTTGTATTGTTCGGTCGGCCAATGGCCTGCCTCTGCTGAACTCGCCTGGCATTCCATCGTAACCCCGCAAGCACCCCGATAACGGCTAGCAGCCCCAGGAACACTCCCGCCGCGACCGTTAGCGTTAGCTTCACTGAAGCACTCTCTCGCAGGCACTTTAGTTGAGCGGACGGCGTTTGTCAATCATCGCGAGACCGCGCCATGCGTGCATACGTGGGTGGCGCATCGTTGCTTGATGTCTGATTATCTCAGGCATGTAATCTCGGTTGCGATGCTAGCCCTGACGGTGAATCTGCGGCAAGGCCTTTGCTCCACAGGTCAACGGAGTCTGCTTGGTTTCGTATCGGGCATCGCTTTCCCGATTCATAAAGGGGCTTTTGATAGTTCCAGCTTTTCGTTAGGACGTGAGGCCTTAATCAGCAACGGCCTACTTGGGGGATTGGAGCGCCGGTTCGAGAACAACTCATGCAGTAATGTTGGCTGAGGATCAGTTAAGCGGTTCGGTCCGAATAGAAGCATAACCAACCAAGGTGAAGCCCGCCCAGTCAAGAGGCGTTGCTTTACCGCCGAAGCTTTTCACCAGGTATAGCTTGGCCAGACGCAAGGCTTCATTTTCATCTTCACCGGCGGCGAGGTTGCGATAAAACTGCTTCATCAGGTCAGTTGTAAACGTGTCGGACGCGAGCCAGAGGCTGGCGAGGACGGAGCGTGCTCCGGCGAACAGGAATGCTTGCTCGATGTTTTCGATTCCTTCTTCGCCTTCCAATCGGCCCGCGCCCGTATCGCACGCAGACAACGTAACTAGGTCGGCGTTCAGGTGGAGTTCTCTGATCTGCCGGACTTGCAGCAATCCATCGTCGTGGTCGGCAGGGTCTGGCGCGAGCACCAGCGCCGCGCGGTCAGGATATTTTGCGCTGGCGATTCCGTGGGCCGCGATATGGATAATTTTGAAGCGGCCGAGAGATTCAGCCTCAAACGCCGCATCTGTTGCGGCAGGCCCCAATAAAAGCACGCTGGAACTGCCGAAGATTTTACCGGCTGCGGTGACTTCGTTTCTGCTCTCGGGCAAGTCGGGAAGCGGGCTGGCCTTCGGGTCAAATGGATCCAAGATGCCGCGGCGGATGTCTTCGGAGTCGGTTTTAGAGTTTCCGGTCAGCTTTATCGCAGGTGGCTGGTACTCGATTCCGCCGATGCCGAGAAAAGTCACTTGGCGAGCTTGAGCGGGTCTTGCCGTTTCGATCAGATGGAGGACCGTCGCGGAAGGCGCGTAGCTGACCACGTGTGAATCGAGGGTATACTTCCCGGCGTCGTCAGTCAGGGCGTCGAAAGGAATCAGGTTGAGCGATCCATCGGGAACGATAATCAAAATCGGCTTAAGGACACGTGAGGGCAGCGGCGCGAGCAAAATGGAGTAGAGCGCGCGAGAAGCGGGAATGGAATCTGTCATGGTGAGAATCTGTTGCCGGAATTGAGCAACCAGCTTGTCCACTTCGGCTCGGCTGGCGCGGAGTGCGACAATCCCGGCGTGATGCCGCGTTATGTAAAGGCAAAACGAGTGTGGCCTATCGAGAACGTATTCCAGAATTGCTTCGTCAGGATTGAGGGAATGTTCGATTTCCTTGAGAGGCGTGACGGTGCTGCGTAGGGTCGCTTCCTGAAAGCCCGTACGCGGTTCTCCTTGTGGACCCAAAAGTTGTTCGGCTTCAAATAGGTTTTCCAGGAGGGTCTCTCTCTTGGGTGGCGAAGTTGCATGAAGCAATTCAAGCTGCAATCGCTCGACTTCTCTTTTTGAATCCTGCTGGAGTTTAGTTCGCGGTGGTTGAATTTGATCACCGCTGCGAAGCTGGTCGGCGATTGTTCGGCCACGCGCCGTTTCGAGAATCTTAAATGCCCCAGAAACATTTTTCAGCTTTGTGGCAGCCAGCCGAAAGTGGCCCACGTAAATGTTGCTGAGCGTCGCAATGAGGGAGCTCTCGACATCTCGGCTGGGCGCTGAAATCAGCAATCCTTGTGTGACATCTTCGGCGCGGCTATAGAGCCGGTCAGCTTCCTGGACGCGGCCTTGCTTTGCGGCCACGTC
>JAKASH010000365.1 GCA_021828225.1 Acidobacteriota bacterium
TCATATTGATCTTCCTCTTTCTCTTAAGTTGTTTTCATCTGCATCATCATTTGAATGCTGTTGGGTTGAACTCGATTAGATGCTACCGCAAAGCCAAAAGGGTTATCCAGCCGGAGACGATTTTTTGGGGAAGAACGTC
This sequence comes from Acidobacteriota bacterium, assembly GCA_021828225.1. The sequence goes on from JAKASH010000365.1 coordinate 140, forward strand.
AGGTGGCAGGTCATAGCTTTACTGGGCGAATGCTGCCTACAAAGTCAAGGCACCACGTAGTTGTGAAACAGGGTCCGCTCTCCGGCGCTGCGGCTTTGCGGGGAATTCAAGGCGAGAATTCTTTGCTGAGGCGGGAAAGGTCCAGGGTGACGCGGGCGGATGCCCGTTACTGTGGTCCGCGCGCTTTCTCGATAGCGATTACACGCGCCAGAAGCGAGGCGATGAACTTCTCGAAGGTGAGTTCGGGAGAGGGTTCATTGTAAATGCCCTTGACCCCTTGCTTCGCGTCTGAAGTCAGAAAGCAGGCGGAGTCATAGAGACGCTCGCGCACCAGCTTGGTTAGAAGGATTTCGTACCGCTTCTGGTAGGAAGCGTCTTTGAATTCGGGAAAGACTTTGAAATGCGGCTCCCGGGGTTTGACGGGGCGGACCGATGCCGGGGCTTCCTCCAGAAGCATCATGTAACCGAGCCAAGGTCGTTGGGACGGATTGAAAGCTCCCTCGCGGTAGGCGGCCCAGATGTCTGTAGCACTACCGATCGCCTCTTCGGTTCGATTGTTATAGTTGTTGCCGAACGACCCGACCTGCGATTTGAATTCGATTCCGGCGATAAACTGCCCGTCGGCGACAATGAGGAGGTCCCACTGCTTTTCCGGACGATACCAGCCGGGAAGTTCCACGGCCTGGCCACAATAGATATGCGCTCGGGCGAGACCATTCGAAGAGCGGCAGTCTCGAACCAGGTGAATGAAGCCATCCATCTGGCGTCCGCCTGTAACGGCAGCTCTCGCACCGGCGTCGCGACTTCCGGCCTTCATTCCCTGCTTCTCGGATTGTTCACTCCGCGTGGTCCAGAAATGCCTGATTGCGCGCCGCAAGCCTTTTTCGATGTCGGGGTGAAGAGGCATGTTTTTTCAGTCCGCCCGTGCGTGCTGGATGGTTGCCGTGCTGAAGAGGGACGAAGTTTCCTGTGCCACGCGCTTTTGCGAAAGCTCATAATAGTGTGCGTCGATCTCGAATCCGATGCTGTTTCTGCCCCACTTTGCTGCAGCGACCGTAGTAGTGCCCGTTCCCAGAAACGGGTCGAGGACGGTGTCGCCGACGAAGCTGAACATGCGGATCAGCCGCTCAGCCAACTCAAGCGGATAGGGTGCAGGATGGTGTTTGGTGGAAGCACCCGTTACGCCTGTCCAAATCTGCTGGAACCACTTCTTGTGATTGTCGTCAGAGATTACGCTGAGAATCCTCGACGAAACGCCGGGAGCCCTGTAGCCGCCAGGCTTCCGTTCCATCAGGATGAATTCGATGTCATTCTTGATGACCGCGTTGGGTTCGTAAGGTTTTCCCAGGAAAGTCGAGCCGCTCTCGACCTCGTACGAGGCATTTGAAATCTTATGCCAAATGATCGGCGCCAAATTGTCGAACCCGAGCTTGCGGCAGCGCTCCTGAATCGAGGAGTGCAGAGGAACCACCGTATGGCGCCCAGCATTTTCTCTCCGGGACAGGCAGACATCCCCAACCACGCATATCAATCGGCCCCCTGGGACTAGTGCCCGGAAGCAATGCTGCCAAACCCTGTCGAGTTGGTTCAGGAATTCTTCGTAATTTTTAATATCGCCCAGTTGTCCGCTGCTTTGCCGGTATTCCTTTAGAGTCCAGTAAGGGGGCGAGGTAAGCACCAGGTGGACACTTTCCGGCTTGACAGCCATGGTTCGCGCATCGCCGTGCCAGAGCCGGTGTGTGGTTGGGATCGACTGCACTGCCCTCTCTACCGCCGCAACAGCGGGTGGATCCTTCGCAATACGAGGAATGGCTGTTTGCAGGTCTTCCAACCCGCGCAATCTCTCGGGAACATAGGCCGAGAAGTCCACCGCATCTGCCGGAATCTCGAATGTCGGCCGGTTTTTCATAGCGAGTTGCATGTTAACGCAATGATCCTCCGCGTTTAGTTGGCATCTTACTTGGCCGAGGCAAATTTCGCAAGCGCGCCGGATTGCCAAGCCGCGCTACAAAGGGCCAGCGCCGCTGGCGGGGCTAATTCATTACGCCTTCGCCGGCTAGGGCGATGTTGTTGCGGGTGGTGTTTTTGACCAGGTACATCGCTTCGTCGGCCAGGTGCAGAAGGTCCTTGCGAGTCCGCGCATCGGCGGGGAATGCAGCCACTCCAAAGCTCGCCGTGATTTTCACGCCCAAACCTTCATCGTCGAGGAACACCTTGGAGTTCAGAAGCTCCCGGAGGCGGCGGACCACCATCAGGGCATTGTGCTTCGAGGTCTGGGGCAGGAGCACCACAAATTCGTCTCCGCCATAACGGAACGCGTAGTCGATCAGGCGCAGGTGCCCCTTGATAAGGTTTCCCACGTGCCAGAGCAGTTTGGAACCCGCCAGGTGGCCATGGGTGTCATTCACGAGTTTGAAGTGGTCGAGGTCGATGAAAATCACCGAAAACTCGTACCCGTAGCGAATGGAGCGATAGATTTCAGCGTCCAGAACAGAGTTGAGATGGCGGGCGTTGTAAAGGGCCGTGCAGTCGTCGGTGATGGTCAACTGGTGAATGCGCTGAACGTAGCGCGCGTTCTCCAGCGCGATGGCGGCGTAGTCGGCGAGGTTGAGCAGGACGGGAAGATCTTCTTCCTGGAAGCGTTCCTTGCCGGCGGTGTTCATCAGCTCGATCACGCCCAGCACCCGCTCCCGCCCCTTGACCGGCACGCAGACGATGGATTGGGCTTCCCGGTGGTGGGGCTCATTTCCCAGACTGAAACGCGCATCGTTCGTGACATCCTGGATCAGCACGGCCTCGCCATGCTCGGCCACCCAGCCTCCGATCCCCTTGCCCATCTTTAACCGAACGTCTTTCAGCCCGTCCGCACCGACGCCGAGGGCCATTTCGTAATAAAGCTCATCGGACTTCTCGTCGAGCATCAGCAAGGACCAGGTGTCGGGCTGGAGGAAATCGGCGATTTTCTCCATGACGGTTTCGAGAATCTTCTGCAAATCGAGGGTCGAGGCCAGAGCCTTCCCCACTTCATGAAAAAGCGAGAGGCGTTCGACCTGCCGTTCGAGTTCGCGAACTTTGTCATTGGGTTCGGTCATCGCCTGTCCACGTTCCGGCCTCGGCAGAAGTCTTTCAACCCGTGCGGCAAGGCTCTGGAGGTGTCAATATCTCTTTCGGCTGTTTGTCTCAATTTATTGACGCGAATTTCCCATCAGCCCGGGCGGTAAGCCCGATAACAGGCTCGGCCTAGCCCACATAGGCTCTGGCAGAGGGTGAAAGAATTGACAGTGCTGGCGACAGAGAAATATGATTGATTGAAAGCATCCGGAAAAGGGAAGGTGAACGGAAAGATTTCTTTGATGGGCTCCTTTGGTGAGAACCTTCGGCGTGAGCGGGAAATGCGCGGTGTGACGCTGGAGGAAATCTCTGCCGCCACCAAAATCAGCGTTCGCTTCCTTGCGTCCATCGAAAATGAGGAATTTTCGAGGCTGCCGGGGGGAATCTTCAGCCGCAGCTTTGTGCGCGCCTATGCGCGCTACCTGGGGCTGGACGAGGACCCTCTGGTGGAGGAGTTCCAGCAGGCCGCCAAGGCGAAGGGCGAAGTCGATCTGACCAAATTTTCGCCTCCTAAAACCTATTCCCTTCCCAAACGGCATTCGCACAACACCTTGCTGGGTGTGCTGATCGCCGTCGCCCTGCTGGTGGCCGGTTATGGTCTTTGGCGGCATTCGCGCCGGCCGGTGGAGGCACCCACGCCCACAGTGCAGCAGGCACTGGCGCCCAGAATTTCCAAAAGCAGCCATCCCGCCACGACGGCCTCGGCTTCCCCTGCACTTGGAAGCTCCGCGCCCGTGGCTGCTGCGAAAACTTCGACGAACCCGGCTGGCGGCAGCGCGCAGCCGGCAGGAAAACCGCCTGCAAACCAGGGCGTCCTGGCCGCCGCTGCCGAGGCGACTTCTTCGGCGCCCAAGTTGCCGCCTGTCACCGATACAGATGGGAAGCTGATCCTCCAGGTGGCGACGACCGAGCGCTCCTGGGTGGCCATTGATGCCGACGGCAAAATGATCCGGCAAGGCATCATGAATCCGAACGAGATGAAGACCTTCCAGGCCAACAACTCCTTTGACGTGCTTACCGGAAACGCCCAGGGCGTGATTCTCTCTTTGAACGGCAAGACTCTCAAGCCCCTGGGGCGCCAGGGCGAAGTGAAGCAGATTCACCTGACATGGGACAGCCTGAAGAAACTCAACTCACAGTGAGCAAGCGCGGACCCCGTAGCGCCGTGTCTGCGGTCTGCGGCTCTCGTTATGATCCGGGGCGCGCTGGGACTCGACGGTGACAAAGATGCGCCGGAACCGCGATACGGCGCTATACAGAACGTCTTAAATAGCTTCGCATCGGTGCGTCAGAGCACGGCTTTACAGGCTGCGGAAAAGCACCGAGTTTTTCTGTTCCGGTCCTGTCCGCGGCTGATTGCCAGCCGTGGGA
>JAKASH010000366.1 GCA_021828225.1 Acidobacteriota bacterium
GATGTGGTGGTGGCCTTTGTCGGACTCTCGCCGGACCTGGAAGGCGAAGAGATGCCTCTTGATATCCGTGGCTTCGACGGAGGTGACCGCTCCTCTCTGCGCTTGCCGGACGTCCAGCGGAAATTGCTTCAAGCCCTGGCGGCAACCGGCAAGCCGCTGGTCGTGGTGCTCATGAGCGGCAGCGCCCTGGCTGTAAACTGGGCTGAACAGCATGCGTCCGCAGTTCTCGAAGCCTGGTATCCCGGCGAAGATGGCGGCGCCGCCATCGCAGAAACCCTGGCGGGTTCGAACAATCCTGCGGGAAGGCTGCCCCTGACCTTTTACCGGTCTCTCGCCCAACTTCCGCCCTTTACCGACTACTCGATGAAAGGCCGGACATACCGGTATTTCCACGGCGACCCACTCTATACATTCGGTTACGGCCTGAGCTACTCGACCTTCGCCTTCAGCGACCTTCACCTTTCGTCCCCCACCGTGCAGGCTGGCCACCCGCTCACCGTGGAGGCCGACGTAAAGAATACTTCCGGGATTGCCGGTGATGAAGTCGCTGAACTGTACATCGAGTATCCGGCCAAGCCCGGCGCGCCCATTCGGGCACTCAAAGGATTTGAACGGATTCATCTGGCTCCCGGCGCGACCCGCCGCGTCAGCTTCACGCTTGACCCGCGCGATCTGAGCATCGTCACCGAAAGCGGCGAACGGATTGTCTCGCCCGGCGCCTACACGGTCTTTGTCGGCGGCAGCCAGCCCGTCAAAGGCGCTCAGGGCGTCAGCGCGAAGTTCCAGATCAGCGGCGAGCAGAAGCTGCCGGAGTAGCGGCCCTGCACTCCGAGCATCACGTGGCCGTGAACCGCAGCCGCTACGGCGCCGCCATCGCCGAAGCCCTGGCCAATTACAAACGCTGGGACGTTTACCGGCACAAGGGCAATATCTGACCCCGTTCTCGTACGGGCAGCCAGGCCGCTGCTGCGGCACGAAATGGATTGGCAAATTTGAAATAAGAAATTCCGGTTGAGGAGGTTCAGACATCATGACAAATCGTGACAAAGATTCCCACGCGCCGGTAAGCCGGCGTGATTTTCTGGCGCTGGCCACCGGTGGCGCTGCGCTGGCGTTGACGGGCTTGCCGGGAAAGCAGAGCATGGGCGAAGCCAGCCCGGGGATGCAGGCTGGAGAGACGACGTCGCTCGATACCGGCGGCATTGCCTTAGAACATTTTGAAGCGGCGCGCAAACGCGCTGCCGCCATGGTGGCCAAGATGACGCTGGAGGAAAAGATCTCCCAGTTTGGCGCGCAGTCGCCAGCCATTTCGAGGCTTAATATTCGAGCTTTTAATTACTACGCCAGCGAGGCTTTGCATGGTCTCATTCACGGCGGGCCGATCACTTCTTTCCCGCTGCCGCTGGCTATGGGCTGCTCATGGAACCGGGCGCTGATCGAACGGGTGTTCACTGCTGTGTCGGATGAAATCTGGGCGTGGCACAAGAAGAACGGGCAGGGCCTGGCGATGTTCTCGCCGCCCACCGTCAATATGGGAACGCGCGATCCGCGCTGGGGACGCATTGGGGAGAATTTCAGCGAGGATCCCTACCTGGTGGGCCAAATGGCCATTTACACCATCCACGGGATGCAGGGTGATAACCCGCAGTACCTGAAGACCATCGCTTGCGCCAAGCATTTTATCGCCAACGATACTGAAGATGACCGCGAAGAGACGTCTGCCACTGTTGATCCGCGCAGCTTCTGGGAATATTACAGCCGCGGTTTTGAGGCCTGCGTGACAAAGGGGCATGTGTTCACCGTGATGAGCTCCTACAACGCGATGAACGGAATCCCCACCACCGCCAACCCCTTTCTGCTGACCGAATTGTTGCGCGACCGCTGGGGCTTTCGCGGCTACGTGGTTTCCGATTGCGACGCAGTGGGCGACATCTGCCGCACGCATCATTTTGTGCCCACGTATGCTGAGGCGGCGGCGCTGGCGGTCAACGCCGGCTGCGACATCAACTGCGGCCGCACCCTCCCGCAATATCTGGGCCAGGCCGTGGATGACATGCTCATCAGCGAATCGACGCTCGACCACTCGCTGATCCGTTCCTTCACCGGCCGTGTCCTGCTGGGCGAGTTCGACCCGCCGGAGCAAATTCCTTATGACAAGATTCCAATTTCCTGTCTGGAAAGCCCGGCCCACCGGGAGCTTGCGCGCGAGATGGCTCGGCAGTCGATTGTACTGTTCAAGAACGAGAACAACGCGCTCCCGCTGGACAAGAGCAAGCTGAAGAAAATCGCGGTGATCGGCCCGATGGCCGGCGTTTGCCACCTGGGCAATTACAGCGGCACGCCCGAGCATCGCGTCTCGCCGCTCCAGGGCATCAAGGCCGCGCTGGGCATTCCCGCCGGCCCTTCCTATGAGAAGCGCGCCGCCGACTTCTCCAGCGTTGGAACAGCTCCCGCCAAGGGACATGTCGGTTTTGACCGCGGGCCCCGGCTGGAAACACTGAAGGAGGGCGGCCAGGCGCTGGGCTCCATGGTCAACGGCTCCTGGGCTGAATATCACGACGTGCTCTTCACCGGCGCCAACGAATTTCATGCCCGCGTGGCCAGCAGTGGTTTCAGGTCTTTTGGCCGCCCGGCCCGCCCCGGCACCGGAGGAACCCTGGAAGTCCACCTCGACAGCCTCACCGGGCCGGTGGTCTCCAGGCTTCACGTTCCTGACACCGGCGGCTGGCAGAACTGGGTCAGCGTGAATGGTCCTGTCAAGCCCACGGAGGGCGCGCACACTGTCTATCTGGTCTCAGCCGGCGAGCCCGGATCGGTGTTGAGCTTCGAGTCGTTCAAGCTCACTCCGGAAAGCCCGGCTCCAGCCCCGGCGCAGGGAGCTATACAAGTAAGCTACGCGTTGGGTTGTACCGTGGTGGGCGAAAGGGATGAGGCCAGGTTTGCGGAGGCTGTGAAAGCCGCCAGGGAAGCCGATGTCGCCCTGGTTTTCGTCGGGGCCGATCAGCAGGTGGATCGGGAAGGTCATGACCGCGATTATCTTCACCTGCCCGGCGTCCAGCATGAGCTGGTGCAGGCCGTGCACGCAGCCAATCCTCGGACCATCCTGGTGATCTCATCCAACTGCCCGTTGGCCGTGAACTGGGAACAGAACCACCTGCCGGCGATCGTGGGCGGGCTCTTCCTGGGCGAGCAGCAGGGTCATGCGCTGGCTGACGTGTTGTTCGGCGATTACAACCCGGGCGGCAAGCTGAACACCACCTGGTACCGGCGGGTTGACGATCTGCCGGACTTCCATGATTACAACATTCGCAACGGCCGTACTTATCTTTATTTCCAGGGAGACCCGCTATATCCTTTCGGCCACGGCCTCAGCTACACGACGTTCGCTTACAAGAATCTCCGGCTCAGCGGCAAGACGCTTAGTCCCGGTGGCAAAGTTACGATCTCGGTTGACGTCACCAACTCCGGCAGCCACGAGGGTGATGAAGTCGTCCAGGCCTACGTCCACGTCAACGCAGGAACGGTGATCCGGCCCATCAAGCAGCTTGTGAATTTCGACCGCGTTCACCTTAAGGCCGGCGAAACCAGAACCGTCAGCTTTGATCTCTCGCACGACGATCAGGCGCTTCGCTACTGGGACGAAGACAAGTACGAATTTGTGGTGGACCCCGGCACGGTGGACGTCATGATCGGCGCTTCGTCGGCGGACATCAGGCAGAAAGGCCAGATCAAGCTGACCGCGTGATATTGTAGCGGCAATGTCCTCATCGCCGCGCGCCGGAACCGGTCATCGTCGTGTTTACGCGTCAGGGCACGGATTTATCCGTGCCGCAACGGGCCGCTTCCTGCATTTTCAGCCCTCGCCCGCTTGCGGGAGAGTAAGCGCGGACCTCCGGCTTTGAGGTCCGCGGTTCTTCGCGTGATGGCGTCCACGGTGTTGTAAACCAGCGCCGTGTCGCGGCTCCAGCGCCCGTTTTCTTCTGGCGGATATTTCTTTGTCACCGTTGCGCCCAGACAAAACCCAGAGCCGCAGACCGCAGAAACGGCGGCCTGCGCTACTTGCTCGCCCCGGGGGAGAGGGTGGACGCGCGAGCAGCCGGGTGAGGGGTGTTTTCCTTCCCGCCCCGTTGTTTCGTAATTCGTAACTCTTCGTTCGTCGTTTAAGTTCTTGCATTCGAATTACGCGGGGGGTACACAGTTGGGGTCATCCTATTGCGGTGAACGCCAGCCGCGCAGGTTGCAGGAGTCGAGTCTTATGCACCACCCACGAAGGGCCAGAATCATCGTAGAGGCGGCTTTACGCCGCCAAATCCAGATGTGGCGAGATGAACTCGCCGCTACACGCCGCCAATTCTCGGGGTGGCGTAGACATCGCCGTTTTGAAGTGATGGGAAACAGGAGCCTTCGTTTCGACCCTGTAGCGCAAACCGCCGCAGTTGCGGTCTGCGGCTCTTGTCTTGATCCGTGGAAAGAACCGCGGACCTCAAAGCCGGCTACGGGCCGCCCGGCCGGGATCGCCGCCCTGTTCATTCACGCCAAACACCATTTCCTCACCCTGGCGTCCACGCGGAACGGAACGGGTAGCCACAGTCAGCGCTTTCCTGACTGTGGGTTTTTT
>JAKASH010000367.1 GCA_021828225.1 Acidobacteriota bacterium
TCTTGCCGGCCACGGTCGCCAGGACGATAGCGCTACTGTGTAAAGTCGCTTGCGAGACACTGCATGAGTGTCCGGAATGGAAGGAACCCGAAAGTGGACTGGCCTGGAGAGAGATTGATGGAACTTTTCGAGCAATCCTCTAACGAGCAGGACACTGAAAGGTTTATGTAGCTCGTTGCGGAGAGGGGGTGTTATGGCAAACAAACACAAAATTCCTAACGATGGATCCGCCTTCAGCAAGAAGGGTGATGCTGTTACGGCGCGCAACAAAAGCCAGCCTGAAGTTATTACGGCAAATCAGAAAAACCAGACTGTCGATTGGGAAGCTCTCCTCGCTGGAGTCAACGGCGGGAAGTCCGTTATCGAATACACAGAGAAACGCATCGTCTACATGCAAGGAGACCCTGCAGATGCCATCTTCTACCTTCGGCGAGGCAAGGTGAAGATCACGGTGACTTCCAAGCAAGGAAAGGAAGCGATCGTCTCCATTTTGGGGGCCGGTGAGTTCTTCGGCGAGGGGTGCCTGGCAGGTCAGCGGCTGCGCGTGTCAACGGCTGTCGCAATGACCGACTGCACTCTTGCCAGGATTGGGAAGGCGCGGATGGCGCGCATGCTCCACGAGCAGCACGACATTTCGGAATTGTTCGTCACGCACCTGCTTTCACGCAACATCCGATACGAAGAGGACCTCGTCGACCAGCTTTTCAACTCCAGCGAGAAGCGCCTGGCACGGATTCTCCTGTTGCTGGCTCATTATGGCAAGGAAGGCCGAACCGAATCTGTCCTTCCCAGAATCAATCAGGAAAACCTGGCGCAAATGGTGGGCACCACCCGGTCACGGGTCAGCCACTTTATGAACAAGTTCAAAAAGCTCGGTTTTGTCGATTACGACGGCTCCAGCGGCGAGTTGAAGGTCCACAGCGGCCTCCTCAGTGTGATCCTGACCGATTAGTGCTGCGTTGGGAAAATACGTTGACTGTAGCGCCGACCTTCAGGTCGGTAAATGGCGAGCTAAAGCTCGGCGCTAAAAGAGATTGGTGCCGACGGTATAAGTAATCCTAATTTACCAAACGCAAGACCACCCTCAATGCCGAACCATCAGCAATTTCCACCCTGCAGGCCATAGTTCCATTCCCTTAACTGGCCTGAGCAATTGTGACCACACGCCTGAGCAGTTTTGGACAGACAGGCAAATCACTGTCATTTAAGATTGGCAATTAAGGCCGGCTAACGGGGACCTGCAGGGGAGAATATGGCTTCCGACCCTTCAGCATATGATGTTTTATTGGTGGACGACGAGCCCGACATTCGCGACCTTCTCGGAAGTCTATTGAAGGAAGACGGTCTCAGAGCGCAAGAAGCTCAGGACGGAATCGATGGTCTTGAGAAACTTCGGGAGATGCTTCCCAATGTTATTATCTCTGACCTTCTGATGCCCCGCATGTCAGGAGTCGAGTTTATTTCTGTGGTGCGGCGGCGCTTCCCTTCCATACCGGTCATTGTCTTCTCGGGATCAACCCAAGTGGATTTTCCCGCGGAAGCCATGCCTGACGTCTGGTTCGAAAAGGATGCGCGACAAATCCCCGAACTCCTGAAGGCAGTCCACGATTTGGTTCGAAAGACGCCCGATCGCCCGTACCTCCCGCAAGTTATCAGTACCCCTGTTCGGGCACGCCGGGACGGTTGGGCGCATTTTGTCCTGACCTGCACGGAATGCCTGCGCTTATTCAGGGTGACGGCTACTCCTGAGATTAAGACGGGTGAGCAGACCGCGACCTGCGTCTACTGCGAGGCTCATGTACCATTTTTAATTGAAAGCGCAGACTCCGAGTAAGACGACACGCGCCGGGCGGACGACGGAATAACGAGGGTGACGCGTCCCGGTTGCGCGATCGGGCCGCTGGAGGCATTGATGGCGGACATACTTAAACTCTCTTTCGATTCCCGCAAACTTCTCACCAAGGTTGGCCGTCGAAAGACGATACTGGAGTATCAAGACCAACAGGCCATCTATTCGCAGGGGGATGTGGCTGATGCGATGTTCCACATCCAAAGTGGTAATGTGAAGCTTACGGTTGAATCGAGTCGCGGCAAGAAAGCCGTCATCGCCTTTTTGGGACGCGGTGACATCTTTGGAACGGGGTGTCTGGCAAAGAGACAATCACGGCGGATGTCGGGCGCAACGGCGGTTCATCAATCCACTATTTCCCGCGTGAAAAGGGAAACCATGGTTCGCGCGATCAATAAGGACCCTGCCTTCAGCAGGCTCTTCATTTCCTATCTTCTTTCTCGTATTGCCCGAATCCGAGAGGATCTCCTGGCTCATATTTTCGATTCTAGCGAGAAGCGCCTGGCGCGAGTCCTCCTGTCCCTTGCGCGTGTTGGCAAGCATGGCAAGCATGAGAGGGTGATTCCCAAGATCAATCAACAGACCCTTGCGGAGATTGTGGGTACCACCCGGTCGCGGGTCAGTCATTTCATGAATAAGTTCAGGAAGCTTGGCTTTGTCGATTACGACGGCTCCAGCGGGGAGTTGAAGGTCCATAGCAGCCTCCTCAGCGTGATCCTGCACGACTAGCGCTAATGTCAAACCCTCGGTAATTTCCACCCGTCCCACACTCTAGATTCCCCCTCCAAATTGGCATGAGCAATGTTGAACAAACGTATGAGCAATTCAGAACTGACAGGCAATTGATCCGAGATTAATCTTACCGATCAGGTCATTTTAGTGCGGTGTTTGCCGGAATGATTTGTAGGTATTTTCATCTATGCGTTCAGAAGGATGCAACTAATGAGTGTTATCACCAGACCAATGCCAGGCTGGTAGCCACGCCTGGTGTCTTTCCAGCCGTGGGTGTTTCTCCAGGGCACGAACCCACTCATCGGAGGTGGGAAGCAGGCGAGGGAAAACGCTCGGGCAGGCAGGTTTTTCACTTGCCTTAAGTTTTGGAGTTACTCAAGCAGCATGGTGCTTTGAAAGAGTTGGGAGGGGGTGCATATGCGGCATAATACCAAAACTCCGCCCGCGGAGTGTTGCCGGGTGGAACAACTCAAGGTTCCGGTTACCTCTGACGCGGATATTGTCCTTGCGCGCCAGCGTGCGCGAGAACTGGCGTCTGAAGCAAACTTCGAGCCCTTGGAGTCAACACTCATCGCGACAGCCATTTCAGAACTGGCGCGCAACATCCTCCAGCACGCGGGCCGGGGCGAGGTCTCGATAAAAATCGTCCAGCAGGAAGACGGAACAGTCTTGATAGTGGTGGCCCGCGATAATGGACCAGGAATACCCAATGTAAAGAGGGCTTTGAAAGACGGCTTTTCCACCTCAGGCGGGCTGGGATTGGGGTTGCCCGGCGTTAAACGGCTGATGGATGAATTCGAAATTGTGTCCCACCAGGACCATGGGACAACCGTGATCGCAAAGAAATGGGCATGCAGAAGCACGAGCGCGGGGCCGGGCAGAGCTTCAAAAGCTTCCTTTAAGAGAAGGGCTAGCGTGACGGCGGGAAAACTTGCTGCGGTTGGGTCGGTAACTCGATGACCGACAAACAACCTTTCCCTTGACCGGGCCGACGATCTTAGTAGATGCGCTACCTGCTCCAGACCTGCCCTGCTGAGCAGTGTATCCCGCAGCGAAGCATCGTGCCAGGCGGGGCGCTCTTAAAGGAAGAACTCTCGCTCAGGCCCAGGAAGAGAGCCACCGCATCATGCCACTTTCTGGCATAATAAGGCGCCAGTATTCCCTGTCCAAGCTCCGGAAATTCCGCGCACCTCCGCCACTCTAAGTTCCACTCATTCAGACTGGCCTGAGCAATTTTGCTCAGACGCGTGAGCGGTACTGGACTGACACGCAATCTACCAAGAATTAAAGTTACCAGTTAAAACATTCCAGTGCAGTGTTTGCTTGAATAATGTGCAGGCATTTTCATCGATGAGTTGAGGAGGGGGACCAGTAATGAGTGTCATCACCAGATCCACACCAGACTGCATGAAGCAAACCGAGGCGAATGACGGCGTTGTCGCTGCCAGCTCTGCAATGCAGAAGGTTTGCGCGCAGGTGCGGCAAATCGCCGGCTTTGAAATCCCGGTTCTGCTGCTGGGAGAAAGCGGGACGGGGAAAGAAGTGGTCGCGCGAATGATCCACAAGCAGTCGCAGCGGGCGCAGCGAACCTTTATGCGGGTGAATTGCGCGGCGCTGCCTGCGGAACTTCTCGAGAGCGAGCTTTTCGGCCATGAAGCCGGAGCTTTTACAGGCGCCACGCGGACCAGGCTTGGAAAATTTGAGGCCTGCCAGCAGGGAACCATTCTTCTGGATGAGATTGCTGAAATGCCCACTAAATCGCAGGCGAAATTCCTTCACGTCCTTCAGGACGGTGAATTCTCGCGGCTGGGAAATACTTTTCCGCAAAAAGTGGATGTCCGGGTCCTTGCTGCGACGAACGTCAATCTCCAGCAGGCGATTGCCTCCAGACAATTTCGTGCTGATCTCTACTATCGTCTGAACATCTACTCGATCTGCCTTCCTCCTCTGCGGGAACGGCGGGCAGATATCGTGCCGATGATCGATCACTTCACGCGCATTTGGGCGGGGGACTTTGGCCGGCAACAACT
>JAKASH010000368.1 GCA_021828225.1 Acidobacteriota bacterium
ATCACCGGCGCGCCTGGTAACGTTGTTTGGACGCCTTGGGCCGGAAGGGCAAAGGCGGGTTCGTTATGTTTTTGACAAGGGTGATCCCGATTACTTCGTGACGGAAATTCCAGCGGATGCTCCCCTGGCTTCGATTGTGTCCCAGGCGCCCGCCGCGGCGTGGTTTGAGCGTGAAATGCATGACCAGTATGGATTCGAAATTCCAAGACACCCCGATCTTCGCCCGCTGGTCTTTCATGGCAACTGGCCGGATAACGTTCGCGCCATGGTCGATGACGTCACGGATGTCCCCTGGGCGCAGCGCGATTATCAGTTTTTGCAAGTGCAGGGCGAAGGCATTACAGAAGTCGCGGTGGGACCGGTCCACGCCGGGATCATCGAGCCGGGCCACTTTCGATTCAGCGTGGTCGGTGACACGGTTCTGCACCTTGAGTTGCGCCACTTCTACACCCACAAGGGCACGGAGAAATTGTTTGAGGGCCGCACGGCTGGTGATGGCGTGATGCTGGCGGAGTCCGTCTCCGGCGATAACTGCTTCGCGCATGCCGTGGCCTATTGCCAGGCCATTGAGAATGCCTGCTCGGCAAGCCTGCCGGCGCGGGCGGCTGCCCTCCGGCTGATCGGCATGGAACTGGAAAGGCTGGTCTGCCACGTCAGCGATTTTGGGGGACTCTGCACCGATGTGGGTTTCATCGTGGGCGCGGCGCTGGCAACACGAATCAAGGAAGACCTGCTCCAGGCTTCGACGCGCTGCTGCGGAAGGAGATACTGGCGAGGAGTGGCTGTGCCGGGGGGCTTGCGGCTTGATTTGGATTCGGCTGCGGTCACTCGCCTTACCCAGTCCGTGGAAGAATCCGTGCGTGAGTTCAGGGACCTGGCGCACGTCGTTTTGGAGACCCCATCAATTCAGAACCGCTTTGAAGGAGCGGGAATACTCAAGAAGAATGTCGCGCGTGATCTGGCAGTGGTTGGAGTAGTGGCGCGGGGCAGCGGTGTGGATCTTGACGTGCGCCGCGACCATCCTTCGGGCCACTATAGGCTTGTCCAGACGACCGTCCCGGTGCTCCACTATGGTGACGTGATGGCGCGGGCGCGGATTCGCGTGGAGGAAGTTAGCGTTTCCGCACGGCTGATTCGGGAAACCGTAGACGCCCTGCCGCCTGGCCCGGTCCGGGCGCCCACTCAGTTCACTGCCCATGTCAGCGGAGCATCAGCCGTGGAATCGCCCCGCGGGGAACTCTATTACTGGATCGAAGGCAGGGAGGACCGTCTGACGCGGTGCCACATCAAGTCCCCTTCCTTCCAGAACTGGCCCGCGATGCCGTTTGCCGTGGTCGAGAACATGATTGCGGACTTCCCGCTCATCAATAAGAGCTTCAATCTCTCCTATTCCGGGTGTGACCGATGATTCTCGAAGTCATTCAACGCAGCTTGCGCCAGCCCAGCCGGCTGATCGCAGTTGAGGCTCTGATAGAAAGTTGTGAGGGCAGCCGCATGCCCGACGTGCAGCCTGAGCGGCTGACGTCTGATATAGCCTCGTGCGTTTCCGCCGTCTGCCCCACGGGAGCGCTGGCCACGGAAGACCACAATGGCCGGAATTGCCTGAGGCTTTCCTATGGCCATTGCATTGGTTGCGGCCGATGTGTGGAAGTTGGCGAAGGCGCGCTGGTCCCCGCCGCACGCTTCCGCTGGACGGGTCTCAAGAAGGAACAGTTGGTGCGCCGTTGGGACCTGAGCCGGCGCGTGGAAATCACCGCCGAAACTCCCGAGCCAGATGCCGTTCGCAGGCACGTGGAAAAGCTGCTGGGGAGGGCGCTGAATATCCGCCAACTGGATGCTGGTTCATGCAACGGCTGCGAGGCGGAGATTTCCGCGCTCACCAACCCCTATTACGACCTGGAACGATTGGGCATCCACTTCGTGGCTTCTCCCAAGCACGCGGACATGCTCCTGGTCACCGGCCCCGTTACGCGCAACATGGCGGACGCCGTTCGGGCCACCTATGAGGCTGTCCCCGCCCCCAAGCTTGTAGTCGCCGTGGGCGCATGTGGATGCAGCGGCGGCCTGTTTGCGGGCAGTCATGCCGTCGTTGGCGCAGTGGACGCGGTGATCCCGGTTGACCGCTATATTCCCGGGTGTCCGCCGTCACCGGCGATGGTCCTCTCCGGAATTCTGGAAGTGCTGGGGCGGCGCAATTTAAAATAACAGACGAGGTGGCCCCGATGCCGGAGCTGAGTCAATTTAAGGCCGAGTTCTTCAAAGCGCTGTCGCATCCTTTACGGATCCGGATACTCGACGCCCTCCGCAAAGGAGAGGTGACGGTCGGCGACCTGACGTCCCGGCTGGGTGTTGAACAGAGCACACTTTCCCAGCAACTGGCGATTCTTAGGAACCGGGACTTTATTCTTGCCAGAAAGAGTGGAAGCAATGTGTTCTATTCCGTGCGCGATCCGGCGATCTTTCGCCTCCTCGATGTCGCCCGGGAGATTTTCAACAACCACCTCATCGACGTCAAAGATATGTTGTCACAACTTCGGGACACGGAGGCGGAGTAAGTATCCCCGGCAGAGATGGCGGCGCTCGCAACGGATTAGGGATTCGGCCCGAAAAGTCGGCTTTCCGAGAAGAGAGATTACTGCCAAATGATTTTCCAATCTGAAACTACGTGCCGATTCCGAACCGTTCGACTTTTCGGCAATCTGCCTTGGGAACAACCTTCCATGTCCGAATCTTGCTGGTTCCGGAGGCCGGCCAACGCCCAATCGGTTGGCTAACGCGACGCGCCGTTTCAAGGTGACCCTGGCGTGCACGAAGGTGTTCACAAACCGAGACTTTTTTAGACTGGCAAATTTGCGGAGTCCACTTCTGTAGAATCAATAGCTTGCGGAGGCCAATCCTGGCACCGCAGTGAGGACAACCCGGGCCGTTCGGCCAGCGAGCTTTTTCGAAACGCTCGCGTGCGGCATCTTCACTTTGATAGCGGGGAGCCATCAGGCCAGGATTTTCCATCCTTAAGGACGGCAGTTGCTCAGCCGCAGGCGGAGACCAAAGCTGTTTCGCTTAAAGTAGCCGGGCAGGTAGCCGAAGGTAGCTGGGATGAGGTGAGCGATGGGCTAAATTATTGAAAGCATGGCAGGCGTGGAGGGACTCGAACCCCCGACCCTCGGATTAGAAATCCGATGCTCTATCCAACTGAGCTACACGCCCTAAAGGGCTTATTCGTTTTCAGAAAACCTCGGCTACAGTGTCCGCTACAGCGGCGAAAATCCCGGCAGTCCGTCCCTACGCCCGTAACATACCACTTACGTATGAGCCAGTGCAACAGCGTCGCTTCATAGGTTCTTATTAAGGACTCCAACCTGCAGCGGACGCCGCACTGATGGCACGCTATGTTGGCATCGAATTGCTTTAGGACCCTCCCGTTCTGGGTTGTTGTGGTCGCAAAATTAGTCGCATAAAAAAAGATTAGAATCAGATATGCGTGAATCGCGTGCTTGACTTGGGGAGAGTACCGTGATATACCAAACCGCTTGACTGTGCGAAAAAGCGCAAAAGGCCGTCTTTACTTTGGACTATTGACTTTTGCAGGCTGACAAGCCGTCGGAATATCAACGGCTACTCTTGAAAGGGATGGCGCTCACAAGCACACTACCGAGTCTGTTTATTTCCTACTAGAGGTAGGAGTTTGAAATATTATTTCTTAGCGTCGGCAACATTTCTCACACTTAAAGCTTCCGGGAGCCAATTCCTTGGGAGTGTAGTGCGATCGGGCCTTGGGATATTGGAGGAGGGAAAGGATGGGTCAATCCATCAGGTTTCGGTTTCTCGTTGTTTTTTTTGTGTTCTTACCAGCGTTTTTATATGCGCAGGTGTATCGCGGTACCATCAGCGGAATTGTTACCGACCCGAGTGGCGGGGTCATTCCCCATGCTACGGTGGTTGCCACTGAAATAAATACTGGCACGAGGACGCAAACTGTATCAAACGGTTCTGGGCAATACACCATTCCGTTTCTTCTACCGGGTAACTATCAAGTCAGCGTAGAGGCCAGTGGCTTCAGGCGACTGGTTCGGGCGGGAATCCATCTGGCCTCGGGCGATCACGTTGTGGTTGACCTCCGGCTGCAGGTAGGCCGGGTTTCACAGTCGGTGAACGTCACCGCTTCCGTTCCTCTCGTCGACACCGCCAATGCTTCGGTGGGGCAAGTGATCACCACCAAGCAAGTGGCGGACCTGCCGCTCGATGGCCGGACGCCGATGATGCTGGCGCAGTTGGCGATCGGCGTAAGCGCCACGTCCAACCCCTCGCTGGTCCACCCTTTTGACAGCAACGGCGCGGCCGCCTGGAGCATGGGCGGCACTCCTTCGCAGACCAGCGAACTGTTGCTGAATGGCGTTCCCGATGAACTCTGGAGCGGGGCGCTGGCCTATAGTCCGCCGATGGATGCCGTGCAGGAAGTGACGGTGAACGCATTTGATACCAATGCGGCTTACGGCCATACGTTCGGCGGCGTGGCCAACCAGGTTCTGAAGACCGGCAGCAACCAGTTTCACGGATCGGCGTACGAATTTACGCAGGCATCGGCGCTGGACGCGAAC
>JAKASH010000369.1 GCA_021828225.1 Acidobacteriota bacterium
TTGTCGGCGAGCCTGATGAGAAAGCACAGGCAAAATTCAATGAAGGGCTGGAAGTAGGACGGTTTGCGCGTGAACTGTTCCAGAAGGGTGTCATGGTCGAAGTCGAAAATGGGGACTTGGGCGAAGCCCTGGCGGAAACATCCCGGCGGATGGCAGACGTTAAGATCCCAGCCATTTTTGAGGCCACGTTCGATCAGGAGAAAGTCTTGGTGCGTGTGGACATCCTTCAGCGCATCGGACAAGGCAAGCAGTGGAAACTGATCGAGGTGAAATCTTCGTCCAATCGGAAGGATTATTACCTTGCCGACGTCTCCATCCAGCGATTCGTTCTGGAGGGGCTTGGGTTCAAGGTGGATCCCTGCCTGATGCTCCTGAACCGTGAGTACGCCTATGACGGAAAGAATTACGACCTCGAAGAGCTGTTTAGGATTGTGGATGTCACAGCTGAAACGGACGCTCTTATGGAAGGTATCCCGGCGGAGATCCGGGCACAACTGGAGATGCTTTCCAAGGATACGGTGCCCGAAGTTCAACCCGGGCCACAATGCTTGAAGCCTTTTCCATGTGAGTTCTTCGACCTCTGCAACAAGCCCGTACCAGCAGACGATATATCGTGCCTGCCGAACTTATCGCGGGCCAAGTTTGAGCGGCTTATGAAGCTTGGCGTGACATCGATTCGGGACATTCCGTCGGACTTTCCCCTGACAAAATACCAACAGCATGCCCGTGCTGCTGCGGTCAGCGGAGAGGCTTGGTTCAGTACGGATCTCAAGAAGAAACTGGGCGACCTGGAATATCCCCTCTACTTCATGGACTTTGAAACCCTGGGGCCTGCCATTCCCCGGTTTGCCGGTATGCATCCTTTCGATCACATTCCGTTCCAATGGTCGGTCCACGTTCGAAGGAAACCTGGAAGCCAGTTGGAGCATTATGAGTTCCTGGCTGAGGATGCCACCGATCCGCGGCCCGCTTTCCTGAAAAGACTCCTCCAGGTAACTGGAGACGCCGGGCACGTCATCGTCTACAACCAGAGCTTTGAAAGCGGCGTTCTCGCCAGGCTTGCCGAGCATTTCCCAGAGTACGAGCCCGCGGTCAGCCGGCTGCAGGCCAGGCTTTGGGACCTGTTGCCCGTCATCAGATCGCATACTTATCACACGGACTATCGAGGTTCCTTCTCAGTGAAGGCCGTTCTTCCCGCATTGGTGCCGGAGATGACTTACGAGGGGATGGGGGTTGCAGAGGGACAACAGGCAGGAGTCATCTGGGACACCATAATTCACGGTCGACTCTCAGAAGAGGAAAAGAAGAAAGCAGAGCAGGACCTGCTCGCTTACTGCTGCCAGGATACGCTGGCCATGGTGCGTCTTCTGGAAGTCCTTGAAGACGCCTGAGAATTAACTTGGTGGGGGAGTTTCATCAGGCTACGATCACGCTGGAGATTCTGCCGGACCTCTTCTTGTCCTGTTCTATCGCGGCATCATGAACGTTCGGGGCTTAGCATCAGGACCGCTCTTAGTCTTAGCGACCAGGTCTTTGCTGAAACGTTCATCGTGAATGCCAGAGGTGGTAAATTCAACAAATCGCGCGTCCGATTAGAGCCCATAAGGATAGTGGAGGAATTATGAAACATCCAAGCAGACGTCAGTTCCTGTTTGATGTGGGAGCCAGTCTGGGAGTGGCCAGCATCGCGACTGCGAAGTCCACGGCTAGCGAGACTCAGAAAGCTCCTGGCAGCGCACCGGAAGAAGATAGTCTCGTTTCCGGGATTGAGAGTCTCGCTGCTGAAATTGATTTTCGTTACACTCCGCTATCATCCCAATTAACATATTGCTTTCCTGACGATCCCTACAAAAGCCTGGTTGGCGAACACGGAGACCTCCGCTACGGTCATCCGGGTCTCGGCCGGGGCATCGACTATTTCCCCGAAGTCGTGGACTTCACGCTCGAAGGCATGGAATCGGACTGTGTGCGCTGGCAGCAGGTTGAAGCTCCGGGTGTTCCGGTTGTTCACACTCGCATCGACCGCCCTGAGGCCTTCCTTGAACTTACAACCTTTGCCACCCGCCGCGAGGGGGAAGGCCGCGTTGATAACGTGATCCTGGAGGTCGAGCCCCGGACCCTGCACTCGCTGCATGCAGTTCCCCTTGTCATTCTGCAAAGCAAACACGACATCAAGGTCACACCCTCTTCAATGGGTACCATCTTGCAGCTTGAGAACAAATCCGCAGTTCCCTTCCTGGTTTCAAATGCAGCCCTCTCGCCCCACCTGGACGGCGTCGTCTGGCGATCCTACGCTCTGAGAGCCGGGGTGGCCAGTGACGGGAAACCCTTTCGGTGCTTCTTCCGCTTTCCCCAGGAAGGGCAGGAGGCATCAAAACTGGCTTCGGGGCTGAAGGACCCAGAAGGCCTTCTCGCGGAAGCGAGACAATACTGGCAAAACTGGAAGCCGTTCGAAGGGGATGTCTCATGGCAACTCCCCGACCGCTATGGCGAATTTCTGGTGGCGTGCGCTCGGAACATCCAGCAGGCCCGGGCGAAGAAGGCGGGAAAAGTGACCTTCCAGGTGGGGCCGACAGTGTATCGAGGACTCTGGATTGTGGACGGCAATTTTATTCTTGAGGCCGCACGCTACCTGGGGTACGACAAAGCCGCGCAGGAAGGGCTGGAAACCGAATGGGGACGCCAATTGCCCGACGGCCAGATCGTTGCCGGAGGGGGCCGCGAGCACTGGAAGGATACGGGCATTGCCATGTTCACGCTGGTCCGTCAGGCGGAACTCAGTCAGGACTGGACCTACTTTCGCCAGATGCAACCGAATGTGCTGCAAGCCGTGAAGTTCCTTGAAGGGCTGCGGAGCAAAGCCAGAAGCGATGGAAGTATCAGTGGCCACTACGGCATCCTCGCTCCCGGATTCGGGGACGGCGGGTTGGGAGGCATCCGGCCCGAGTTTACCAATACGCTGTGGGTACTTGCCGGACTGAAGGCTGTTACGGAGGCGGCTGGGCGACTGCAAATGTCGGGCTTTGACGGCACAAGGCGATTCTACAAGGAACTGCGCACATCGTTTTTCGCAGCGGCCGCGCAGGAAATGAGGCAGTATCCAGATGGTTTCCGGTACCTGCCCATGCTCATGAAGGAAGATCCGGCATGGTCAGATCCCAATCCATGGAACCGGCCGCGTCCGCAAACAGCGCAATGGGCACTGTCTCAGGCAATTTACCCGGGTCTGGTGTTTGACAAGGATGATCCGATCGTTACGGGCCACATTAAACTAATGCAAGCCTGCACCCAGGAAGATATTCCCGCTGACACCGGCTGGCTCCATCATGGCGGAGTGTGGACCTACAACGCTCCCTTTGTATCTCATGTTTATTTGTGGGCAGGGCTCACGGACTGGGCCCGGCAAACCTTTATGGGCTATCTGAACCATGCCACGCCGCGCTATTGCTGGCGTGAGGAACAACCCCTGCGCGGAAGCCTGACGGCGGACTACATCGGTGACATGCCCCACAACTGGGCCAGTGCTGAATGTATCCTCTACCTGCGGCATATGCTGGTACTTGAAGATGGCCGGAATCTGCGTCTTCTCGCGGGAATAGGCGACGTTGATCTTTCCGGTGAGCAACCGATAAGACTCGCTTATACTCCAACTCGCTTCGGAAGGATCGGCGTGAACCTCGAACCTTTCGACAGGCACAGGGGCTGGAGGCTGCAATTCCGCCGCGGTTCCGGGCCTGCGCCCGGTCTTGTGGAATTGCCGATGATGCTGGGATCGAACTTCAGGTTCTCAGGGATTACGGGCGCCGGAAGCCGGCAGGAGAGGAATACAGTTCTTATAGCACCCGGCGCAACATCGTGGGAGGCAGTCTGGAAATCCACGCTGTGAAAAATCTGGGCAAATCTCAGGTGCAGACCGGGCGGCAATCGTCACGCTGACCGCAATTGGTTACCAGAGCGTTCAGCCAAATTACTGGTGCTACAGAGAAATAAGCATAAGGCGTGGCTGTAATCAACTCGCCCTAAAACAGCCAGAGCAATTCTAAGAACCCGAATACGCGCCGGCGCTGCCGGCATGTGCTACGGCTTTTTCGGGGCTGGTCCCGCCCGCACGAGCAGCTTACCGAAATTCTGCCCCGTAAACAAACGCTTGAAGGCTCCCACCGCGCTTTCAAGGCCCTCCACGACGTCCTCTTTGTACTTGACCTTGCCTTCGCGCACCCACTGGGCCATCTCTTTCTTGAACTCAGTCTGCTGCTCGACAAAATCAGACACGATGAACCCTCGAAAGGTAAGACGCTTGATTAGAATCGATCGCATCACCAGCGGCACTTTGTCCGGGCCAGCCGGCAACCCGGTGGCATTGTAGTGCGCGATGAGACCACAGACCGGGATGCGCCCAAAAGGATTCATCAGGGGCAGGACTGCTTCAAAAACTTTCCCACCAACATTTTCGAAGTCCACATCGATACCTTCCGGGCAGGCGGCCTTCAACCCTTCTGCAAGACCGGCGCTGTGATGGTCCACGCATGCATCAAAGCCCAGTTCGTTGACAACGAAATCACACTTCGCCTGTCCCCCGGCGATTCCTACAG
>JAKASH010000370.1 GCA_021828225.1 Acidobacteriota bacterium
CCTGCGAGCATGACTTGCCCGTAAGCGTGGCCTGAACCAAGCGGATGTAACTAACGGGCGGCGGCCTCAGGGTCACCGCCCGTTTATTGTTTTTCCTGACACCCTGGATAACTTGCGCTTCCTCAAATCGTCCTCATAGTCCGAGACTTGACTTATCCTTGCGCTTCAGCTTCTGGTTGAGCATGTGGTTTCGGCCATGTTAGTTTCCAGCCTCTCTGCCTTAAGCGCCGGGGATTTATTTGGCGCGGCCAGCACATCACGAACCTTCGGCTGAGCATCGGGCGTTCCGATCGGGAGCCCCGTCATGACGGAATAGGCAAAGGGAGCCAGCGTGCCGATCATCGAAGCCCTTCTCTTGCTTGTTGTCGTTTCCCGAACCCTCGGTGAAATTTCGGAGCACTATGGCCAGCCGGCCATGCTCGGTGAAATTGGCGCGGGGGTCGTGTTGGGACCTTCTGTCCTGGGCGTGATCAGTTACACGCCTGGAATCAAGGCGCTTGCGGATTTGAGCGTTTTGCTCCTGGTTTTTCTGGCGGGGATGGAGACAGATCTGGAAAGCCTCTGGAAATCCTTCCGCGGCCGCTCCAGCTTTGTCGGGATCGCCGGTTTTCTGCTGCCCATGCTCCTAGGGATTGGCGCCGGCCTGGCTTTCGGCTTGGGCGTGACAAGGTCCGTCTTTACAGGCCTCTGCATTGCCATCACGGCGTTGCCTGTGAGCGCTCGGATCCTCATGGACCTTGGCAAACTGCAGACCGAAGTGGGCCAGAAGATCATGTCGGCGGCGGTTTTCAACGACGTGACTTCACTCTTGATCCTTGGCGTCATTCTTGATGTGAAGGGAAAGGGAGGGACCGCCGGGACGGCCTTCTTGTCCATGGGCGTAGCCATGGCCAAGGCGCTTGCCTTTATGGCGGCGATCATCGTCGTCGCCCGTCTCGTCCGACATTATTCTTCCCAACTCTTTTTGCGGTCCCACAACTTGTTGGACCGGCTGTTATTGAAGTTCAAGGGAAGGGAATCGGCATTTGCCGTTGTCCTTCTGTTCGTGATCGCCTTTGCGACCTTTTCTCAGATCCTCGGCTTGCAGTTCATCGTCGGAGCCTTTTTCGGCTCGATGCTCCTGAGCTATGAAGTCCTGGGGAAGGTCAAATTCGCTGAGGTTCAGAAGACGGCGTCCGACATCACCATGGGCTTTCTTGGGCCTATTTTCTTTGCGGCCATTGGCCTGGAGTTCGATGCCGCCAGCTTGAAGCACTGGGGGTTGGTGGCCGCGGTTTTATTGGTGGCGTTTGCAGGGAAGATCTTCGGGGGCTACGCCGGCGGCCGCCTGGCGCACTTGACGAAGACAGAAAGCTGGGCCGTGGGGATTGGCCTGAATGGCAGGGGAATTATGGAACTCGTCATCGCGAATATCGCTCTATCGAATGGCTTCATTGGCCAGAGGCTTTTCACGATCCTGGTTCTGATGGCTGTGGTGACAACCTTTGTGACGCCGCCGCTTCTCAAGAAGGCCTATGCCCAGATGCCCTCCGTGGATTCAGAGGAGGCCCACAAGGCTCCATAGGGGTCAAACCGCGCATCTCGACGCGCCGGTGCAGCACGCGCTGACACATGCTCACGAGGATGTCGCTATGGCGCGGGCCATTTGAGGTCTGAGGACGCCGATTCGGGCGAGCATGCCTGTTGACCTGAGCGCCCCGAGACGGGCATTCTAGCCACGTGTGAATGGCCTATGGCTCCTTTTCATCTGTTGTTCCCCGTTTCCGTCCTGGCAGGTTTTGTCGGAGCCATGAGCGGCTTGGGAGGTGGAGTGGTTCTCATCCCCGCCCTCACTCTGCTTGGCGTGGATATCAAACACGCCATCGCCGTCAGCATTCTTTGCATCATTGCCACCTCCTGCGGGTCCGCTTCAGCCTATGTGCGAAATCACATCCCCAACCTGAAAGTGGGCATGTTTCTTGAGATGTTCACTGTTCTTGGGGCGCTGACCGGCGCCAGCGTCACCCTGGTTATCTCCCCGCAGCCGCTTTACATCGCTTTTGGGCTTGTTTTGCTGGGCTCGTGGCTTGCGCTCTTGCTGGCTGGCCGCCAGAGCTGGCACGATGGCCCACAGGACTCGATGTCCCGCTGGCTGGAACTCGAAGGAAGTTATCCCGACGATGCCGTGGGCCAGACGATTCACTATAAAGGTCGTCGCGCCTATCTGGGGGCTCCGGCGATGCTTGGCGCGGGCATTATCGCCGGGTTGTTGGGCATTGGCGCGGGCGCCGTCAAGGTTCTGATCCACGATCTCGTGATGGGCCTTCCGCCGAAGGTGTCCACCACGACGAGCAACCTGATCATTGGGGTCACCGCGCTTGCCGGGACCAGCGTTTATTTGGCTGCCGGACTGATTAATCTGGGGCTGGCTGCGCCCGTCATTTTAGGAGTTGTTCTGGGCGCTTTTATTGGCACTCGTTTGCTGGTCCGGCTGACCAACCAGGCCGTTCGCCGGTTCTTCCTGTTTGTCTTGTTGATCCTGGCCGCTGAAATGATTGCCCGAGGGATCAGAGGCGCTTAGCGATGGGCTCAGGCAAACTTCGCGCCGAGGCGGATTTGAGGCGGGAGACGCTACCCCAGTATAAAATGGATACGGTTGTAGGCTATACCTTGCAGGCGGGCGTTCTGCTGAGTCTGGCGCTCATCAGCGCCGGATTGATTTGGAAATGGGTCGCCACAGGAGGGCTCGTGTTCGATTACCGCCTCCGTGGAATGAATCTGTTCCATCTTGCGGCTCAGCAGTTCCGTCTGGCCGCGCATGGCACGGTCCGGCCCCGCTTGTTGGTCAACCTCGGAGTGATCGTGCTGCTGCTGACGCCTTATTCCCGCGTGCTCGCATCGGTGGCGTACTTTACAGCGATTCTGAAGAACTGGAAATATTCTTTGTTCACTTCTGTGGTCTTCATCGTCCTGACCTACTGCCTTTTCCTTCGCTAACCCGGGGTTGTGGCCCGCCGGACCCCGCAACCTCCCTGCGATTAAAAAAAGCCCCGCGAATCAGCGTCCCGTTCGCGCGCCGGACTCAAAAGCCGCGGTGAAGAGAAAAGAACCTGCCCGGGCCCCCCTCCTTTCATTCCACCCCAAATTTCTTGAAGGCGTAATACTTTGGAAAGTCCATGAGAAGCGTGAAAATCGCCGAGAACGCCACCACGTCCAGGACTTGGCCGAGCTTGAGAGCGGGGACAATCACTCCGTACACGCCCACGAGGACAAAGGCGATCGTCGCGCCTGCGCTGGAAGCAATGAGCGCCTTTCCGGGAACCGAACTCCAAAAGAAGCGCCTTTCGCGGACGATTAGGACTCTGAATTGACTTGTGAAGACCAGCATCAGCATCACAAATGTCTGGAGTTGTTCCAAGCTCATGCGGAAGTAGTCGGCTCCCCACACCAGAGCGATCACCCCCTCCACGACGAGCAACCCGCCGACGACCAGCGAGGCGAGGGTGATGTTCTTCACGTTCCAATTGTTGGGCGAGACGGTGTGGGTGACGTTGTCCGTGGCGAGGGACATGGTGACGAAATCGTTGGCAAATACCAGAAGCGCCATCCCGAGGAGCGTCAGCACCATTTCGTGGATTAAGAAAAACCCGATCGTGAGCAGACCGACCACCTGAATGACCTTGGTGACTTTATTGATGACCCAGGTCAGCATGCGCTGGTAAGTCTCGCGGCTTCTCTTGACGGCGTCCACAATGACGCTGACGCCCGGTTGAGTGAGGACGACGCTCGCCGAAGCCTTCGCAACGTCGGTCGAATTACTGACCGCGATCCCCATCTCGGCCTGCTTCAGCGCGGGCGCGTCGTTGACCCCGTCGCCCGTCATGCCCACCATGTATCCTTTCGACTGAAGGAGCTTGACGATCTGGTATTTGTCCTCCGGATAGATTTCGGCGAAGCCGTCACTCGACGCCGCCTTTTCCGCCTGCTCATCTTCGGTCAGGCCTTGCAGTTCGCCGAGCCGGATAATATTCGTCCCGATGCTTACTTGACCGGCGATCTCACGCGCGATCGGCAGACTGTCTCCGGTCAGCATAATCGGCTTCACGCCGAGCTCTCGAATCTCTTCAATCATTCTTCTCGAGTCCGGCCGGGGCGGGTCGGCAAGCGGAAGGAGACCGACAAGTTTCAGCCGCTCGGGGTCGCCGTTCACAGATTGGGCGACGGCAAGCGTTCGATGGCCTTTCTGTGAGAAGGTTGCGATCTTTTCGTCAACCTCGGCCAGCGTGGTGGCGTCCATTCCTTGGCACATGGATAGAATCACCTGAGCCGCTCCTTTGACGACTCGATACTGCCGTCCCTCGCTCTCCACCATGGCCTCGGTGCGCTTGATCGCCGGGTTGAACGGGGTGTAGGAAATCTGCCGATCGGAGTTGAGGCTGACGCCTCTGTCCTTGGCGCACTGCAGGATCGCGAGGTCAATCAGATCCATTCCCTCCGCCCGCGAGGCCAGCACGGCCGCGCGGATTACATCGTCGCTGGCGAAGCCTGAGAAGGGAATGCTGTCCGCTACGGCCAACTGGTTCTGTGTAATGGTCCCGGTTTTGTCGAGAC
>JAKASH010000371.1 GCA_021828225.1 Acidobacteriota bacterium
ATAGGTGAGAACGGATTGGCTCTCAGCAGGCACGGGAACTTGAAACCTGATTGAAAATGCGGAGGTCTTCTCATACTTGAAGTTTGATTGGAGCATGGTCCACTGCCCGCCGACCGGTTCGTTGACTTCGACGGTGATGGGCTCCTTCTTGTGGTTCCGAATAGTTACCTGGAAGGCCACCTCGTAAACGTTCTTACCGAGATTCTGAAAATCCGTCTGTTTTCTCTCTGCGGATACGTCAAAGGCATTCCCGATATAAAGGTTGACGGTTTCATCTTTGGGCGTGTGGCGGATGCGATCCTCGCCCACGAATTGCAATTGACCTTTTGAGTCGGCCTGATAAACACGCACTACACCGGCCGGCAACGGTACCCCAAGCGAGTTGGCCTCAGAATTCTTGAATTTGAGGTGAGCTTGAACAGGTTCCTTGCCCGGTTCGCCGCCTTGAAAGGGGCTGTAGTAATAGGATGGTTGGCCAGTGATCTCGTAAGTCTTTTCGGTTTTGATGTCGTTTGCGCTCATGAAAGCAAGCTGTTTGCTGTCGTTGTTCAGTAGCGTTACGCGGCGCTGGATAGTATACAAGTGATACTCAGAAAGTCCCTCTTCCTCAATCCCTGGAGCGACAACATCGGCTTGCAGCATGGCCTTGGCGCCGAATGACGGTCGCGCTTGCATCGCCCGATGCAGTTGACCTGCTACAAGTTGGAGGTGAGCATTGTGGAAGCTGGCGCCACTGTTGTTGGTGATCGTCACCCACGAGGTCAGGTCCGCCACCTTAGCCTTGGCTGGCATGGTTAGAACATAATCGGCCGTCCAGTTGACTGATTTCGTCATGTAATCGGTTTCGAGATTCTGCTCGCTGGTGTATCGGTTATCAAGAAGCCACACCAGCGTCGGTTTGCTGTAGAGATTTGCCGGCAGGGCGGGGAAGACATAATGATCGGCTGAAAGGCCGGTGATAATCTGATTGCCCACTTGCCAGACCGGGCCGTTGTTGTCAGCAAGCAGCGTGGCTTTCATCGACACTTCTTTTGTGGAGTTGTTTTCGGTGACCCGTCGAACCAGCGTTACTTGCTTTCCCACATACTTTTGTAAAAGCGTCTGTGGACTGAGCAAATCGTACCTGTAATCCTGTTCTAACACAGTGAATTGCTTTGGGGCGGTGAGTGACACGATGCGGACGGTGGACGGTTCGATCTGGGAGGGAACGTCCGCAAAAAAGAGTTCCAGGTTGCCGGTAGGGAGGCGGAGGCGGCGAACATCCCTGACCAGAGCAATGTCTGCGTTGTAGACAGTCAGGCTCAGCGCCTGCTGATCTGCTGCGGTGGAAGTTGCTTCGGTCTGGGCGACTGCCAGGCTGGTTATAGCCAGAATAGCTGCGACGAACGACAGCATGACCGATATCCGCGGTCGTGGTATTGACATCATTCACCTCCCGAGATTTGGAGCTTTGCCACTCGGTTCTTAACCTTAAGCGCTTCCATCCTAAAATCGATTCTGAACACAAGAGTATAGCGGGCTCGCAATGGAAGCGATATGATTTGCGATGAACAGGCTTGAAGCGCGACAGGATATTGGGTGCCTTCAGTTCCGGCTTGCAGGTAACTGACGTTAAAGCAACGTCTCATCCTGGAAAGCAAGAAATGCGACCGATTGTCGCTGCGTCAAAGGGGGATTCGATGAGGAATTGGACAAGAATCTTGTTGATAAGCTGGCTTTTGGTGGTTCCAAGTGTGTCAGCTCAACCAACCCCGCCACTAAAGTTGGTTCAGAGGATCTCTCTGCCGGGTGTCACGGGCCGTATCGACCATCTCAGTATCGATCTGAAGGGTCAACGGTTGTTTGTTTCAGCCCTCGGCAACGACACCCTCGAAGTGATCAACCTTCTATCGGGCAAAGACATTCACAGCATCCCAGGAATGCGGGAACCCCAGGGTGTACTTTATGTGCCGGAGTCCAACAGGCTATTTGTAGCTAACGGCGGGGATGGGACATGCAGGATCTTCGATGGCAGCACTTATAAACTGCTCTCAACCGTTCATTTTCCATCGGATGCCGATGACATTCGCTATGACCCCGCAGCCAGTCTGGTTTACGTCGCTCACGGAAGTGGAGGTCTGGGCGTACTGAGCGCTGTGACCGGAAAGGAACTGGGCGCAATTAAGCTACGAGGGCACCCTGAGGCGTTTGAGGTCGAAAACGGCGGCACGAGGATTTACGTTAATATTCCAACGGAACAGGAAATCGTTGTGGCTGACTGGAACCGACGGTCGGTTATCTTGCGATGGCCCATGGAAAGCTACCGGGACAACTTTCCTATGGCGTTCGATAATGTTCACGACCGGCTTTTTGTGGCTTGTCGCAGGCCCTCTCAGCTCCTGGTCCTGGACCCCCATTCAGGTAAGATCGTTGCACATCTGCAGGCGGCAGGGGACGCTGATGACCTTTATTATGACAAGGCCAATAGGCGGATTTACGTTTCCGGTGGGCAAGGCCTTATCAGTGTAGTCGCCCAGATCGATGCCGACCATTACCGTCTGGCTGCCACAATTCACACCGCCCCCGGCGCCCGCACTTCTCTTCTTGTTCCAGAGTTGAAGCGATTCTATCTTGCTGTTCCGCACCATGGGACTCATGCCGCAGAGATACGTGTCTACGCCGTGAATCCCTGAACCCGCCTGGCGATGAACAATGGGGCCGGTGGCGAAGCGTTTCTCAGTGCCGAAGCCTACGCCTGAGGATGCTGCAAAGCTCGTCAGCCGGTCTGTTGAGTCAATTTCTGCTGGAAAGCGCCGCGCGTTCCTTTCGAAGCCAAGAACCCGCGGCGCCGTGATCTGTAAGCGTCGCGGGGCTGGAATGCGCGCCCCGCGATGTAGAATCTCTCCACCAATTCCTAAGTGAGGAAAACCATAACGGCCGGAGTTCCCACGGGCGTGTACTGCCCCGTGAAAGTGAGGCGGCCGGTTTGCTTGTTCACGCGGAATGTAGTGACGGCATCGGCGCGCTGATTGCAAGAATAAAGGAAGTTGCCCGACGGATCGAGCGTGATGCTGCGCGGATAGTCGCCGCGCGTCCATTCTTCTCCGACATAAGTGAGCCTGCCGTCCTGGCCAATGGAGAAAAAGGTTACAGTGTCATGCAGGCGATTGGCGCCGTAAAGGAACTTTGCGTCCGGCGAGATCCGGATCTCGGAGGAGAAGTTGGTGCCGACGAAACCTTTGGGCAGCGTTGAGATGACCTGCTTCTGCGTCAGCTTTCCGGTCGAATCATCATAATCAAATGCGACCACCGCGGAACCTTCCTCCTGAATGCAATAGAACCAGTGGCCGTTGGGATGGAAAACAAAATGGCGCGGGCCATCGCCGGGCGGCACTGAGACCGAGTGCGGATTGTTGGGGATCAGCTTGCCTTTTGCCAGATCGAAATTCCAAATGAAGATCGTGTCCATGCCCAGGTCCGTTGAGATCACGCGTTTACCAGTGGGGTCGGCGTGAATCATGTGAGCGTGGGGATGGTTGTGGCCGCTAATGGCAAAGCTCCCGGGCGGCGCGCTGGTGGCGTGCTTGGGGCCTACCGGACCTTTGTCCTGGTGAACGTCGGTAGCGGGGCCGAGCTCGCCATTGCGGCTGATGGGAAGCACTGCCACGGTCCCACCGCCGTAATTCGCGACCAGAACGTAACGGCCGGAAGGATGCACGCTGAGGTGGGCTGGACCGTCGCCCTCGGAACTGACGGTGTTGAGCATGGTGAGATGGCCGGTCGCATGATCCACCGAGTAGGCGCTGACTGCCCCGGAAGTCTTGCCCTGATACTGATGAATTTCGTCGACGGAGTATAAGTGCGTCTTGGATGGATTGAGAGCAAGCCACGACGGATTCGAAGCGTTAGGAAACACGTCGCGCTGGGTGAGTTCGCCGGTGGCGGAGTCCATTTCAAAAAGATAGATGCCCTGGCCACGACCCGGGCTGCCTTCGGGTCCTTGAGGTGAACTATAGGTTCCCACATAGAGCAGCCGCGGTTTGCCCGAGGGCATTGCCTGCTGCGTTTCTTTTGTTTCCCTCACTTCGCTCTGTCGGCCACACGCAATCGCCGAACCGGTCATAGCCAGCGCGGCGGCGGTCTTCAGGAAGTTGCGGCGTGATGCCTTAGTATGTGGAGCGTGCTGCAACTGCGACTCATCTGACGGCATATAAATCCTCCTTTGATTGTCGAGCAGAACTCGAAACTGGAAATCCCAGATTATGATGTTGTCGGGCCAGGAACACAAGCCCCGATTCTTGGGATGGAGACTCTTACAGGATCAAGGCACACTTCAGGGGTTCACTCGAGGATTGCTTCGGTGGAGAATCTGCGCGTCTTTTCACTACAACTGACGGATGGCTCCCGGTTGGCGAGACCGTTTGATCCGCCGGCATGATGCACACCCCGGCCGGCATCAATGCTGATTATGCAGGGGGAACTCGATGCCGCGTGATTCGTTAAGTCTTCTGCTGGCAGCGAGATTTAAATCGGCGAGCGGGATCTTTTGAGTTGTTTCGGCATGGAAGATCCAGAGGGTCTGCCCGAAGATGGC
>JAKASH010000372.1 GCA_021828225.1 Acidobacteriota bacterium
CCACCTTTTCATCTTCCTGCAGCTTAATGTTTGCCGCAATGTGTTCATTATTGAAAAGCCAGGCCCGAATGACAAGAGAAAGAGGTTTTTCGCATGAACTTCTTCACTCGATCAGGAATAGATTTCCGGATTCACCACATTCTGGGGCCGTTGGCCAGCCAGCATTGCGAGCAGGTTCCTGACGGCAAGCATCGCCATGTTGAGGCGTGTCTCGGCGGTGGCGCTGCCGATGTGAGGCGCCAGGACCACATTGTTCAAGCTGAGCAGATCTGCATCGACGTGTGGTTCTCCTTCGAAGACGTCAAGTCCTGCCCCGGCGATCTTGCGGCTTTTTAGCGCTTCCACCAGAGCCTTCTCATCGACCACAGGTCCCCGTGCCGTGTTGACAAGAACGGCTGTGTTCTTCATCAGGCTTAAGGCCTTGCCGTCAATAACGTGACGCGTTTCCGGAGTCAGGGGAACGTGAAGGCTAAGGAAATCTGATTCCCGAAGCAATGTCTCGAGGTCTGCATACTGTGCGTGCAATTCGCGCTCAGTGCTGTCGGCTAGCCGATGCCGGGCAAAATAGAGGATTCGCATTGAGAAACCGCGGCCGCGGCGTGCCATCGGCTGCCCAATCCCGCCAAAGCCCAGCAGACCGAGAGTTTTGTGATGAACTTCCAGCCCATGCAACAGTCCCCATTGCCACCGGTCCCAGCGGCCCTCACGAACGTAAATGTCAGCCTCGATTGCCCTGCGCGCTGTAGCAAGTAAGAGAGTGAAAGCCAGATCGGCCGTTGTTTCTTCAAGAGAGCCGGCGGTGTTGGTGATTGGAATCCGCCTCTGGTTGCAGGCTTCAACATCAATGTTATCGTAACCAACGCCGCAATTGGAGATGGCCCGAAGCTTTGGAGCTGCGAGCAACACCTCTTTGCTAACCCGAGCCGAGTTGACCAGGATTCCTTCAGCCTGGCGGCACTCCTCGGCCAGTTGGGAAACCGGAATGGCCGCATCCTGGGGATAGCTTCGAACCTCGCAGGCACTCGAGAGCAATTCCAGTGCCGGCGCGGGCAGGGGACGCGTAACAAATACTATGGGTTTCATAGTCTCCTTCCTGATTCAGCGGGAAGGTCGTGTGGTTTCATATCACGCTCCTCCGGGGTGCGTCAACCTGAGGAACTCATTCGGTTTACCAGGTAGCCGCAGTGCTTGTATTCACGGGCTCGTAGTACTCCGAGTCTCGCCACGCTTTGGACTTCGTCGTATCCGGCATCTGTGACAATCGGCCCCGGGATATCATCTATTTGCCTCCCGTAGGACCATGGGCATGGTTATAATGGATGCCAAATTCACTATGGTACATGAAACTGCTTCCGAATTTCTTCGTGCACTTCAGAACGAAATCGAAACCTTCATTCAATCACTCTCGCACCCCGTTGTGGTTGAGGATGAGGGGGAACTGTTCGACCTTACTTCGACCAGTTGGCGACTGACCCTCCAATTTGACAAATTGCTCTTCGAAGCCTGGAACCCGGCTCGTACTTTGGCGCGTCGGGCTGAGGAAGTGGCTTACCGCGACGACGGGAAACTGGGGGTCTTTGTGCGAAAGCAACACGCCAAGGAAACATCCGTTCTAGAATTTCGCGAGCTCAACCCCAAACAACGAAGGGGCAGGGAGTTGGGTCGGTCCACCTTTCGCCGGGAACTCGCCGCAATGCTCCAACAGGAATTTCAGGGCTGGCGCCTTGAATACGTCAGTAATCGGTCCGACCGTGAGCATTCGTTTTCCACCTGGTATACACGAGGAATGGCGCGGCAAGGCCGGACGGGCTGCGCCTTTATCGGGCTCAGCAAAGATGAGACGCCTGCCGCCGCTGATGCAGCGATGGCCTTTGGCCTGATCTGGCTCGACTGGTTGCGAAACCATTCGTCGAAGACGATGGTACCCAAACTTCAAATCTATCTTCCCCGGGAAGCTGTTGAGTTAAACGCTCAGCGGGCAGCGGCCATCAATCATCGCGCGGTGCAATTGGAACTCTTCGAATGGAATGGCGGAATGGAGCGTCCACAGCGGGTGGATCTTGAGACAGCCAGCGATGCCGGGGTGCGGCTTGTGCACCATCAATACAACGAAGCGCTCATCAGCCGTCAGCGTGATTTGCTGTACGGACTCTTGGGGGATGCCGTGGATCGCCTCACGATGACGACAGACAGTTCGGGCAAGTTCGTTTCGGTACGCGTGGCAGGTCTGGAAGTCGCATGCATTGAAGGAGACCTTTCACCGAAGATCTATTTCGGCCTGGAAGGAAGCGTTCGCAGAATGGACGAAACCAACCAGGGCGACTTTCGCGATTTTATCTCTCTCGCGCTCAACCGGCGCAATGCCGCATGTGAAGATACTTCGGACCCGTACTACCGCCTGCAATCTGAACACTGGCTTGAAAGCATGCTGGTCAGCGACATCAGCAGGATTGATCCCGGGCTTTCTTCGGAGTTCGTTTATCCTCAGGTACCTGCGTTCGCAAGAGCGGATCGCGGTGTGATCGACATCCTGACCGTGACGCACGACGGCAGGCTTGCTGTGATCGAGTTGAAACTTGAAGAACAGATCAACCTGCCATTCCAGGCGTTGGACTATTGGCTGCGGGTTGAGAAATTGCGGCGACAGGAGAAGTTTCAGGGCTACGGATACTTCCCGGGCGTGACGCTCGCCAACGCGCCGCCTTTGCTCTACCTGGTAGTGCCTGCATTCCGGTTTCACTCTACGACAACCAACCTGCTTCGCTACCTGGATCCGGCCATGACTGTGATGCAAATAGGGATCAACGACCGGTGGCGTGAGGGTATCAAGGTTCTCTTCAGGAGAGAATGGCGGTCTCGCGTCTGAACCATGCTGGCCTTTTCGCAGCAAACGGAGTCAATCGCAGCCCGCACCATCGCAGCGCAGAAGGGCTCCTCAAAAGATTCGTTCGGAATCGAGAAGCAGAGTGACCGGCCCGTCGTTGACAAGTTCGACGTCCATCATGGCTCGGAACTCACCGGTTTCGACCTTTATTCCAAGTGCCTTGAGCGACTCCACAAAAGCGTGGTAAAGCGGCAGAGCTTCATCCGGAGGCGCAGCGTCCATGTAGCTTGGCCGGCGGCCCTTGCGGCAATCGCCGTAGAGGGTGAATTCGGAAACCGCAAGCACCGCGCCGCCTGCTTCACGGACGTCGAGGTTCATCCGGCCATTCTCGTCGTCGAAGATCCTCAGGCGCACGATCTTCTTGGCCAAGTCTCTCCCCGTTTCGGGCGTATCCTCCCTCGCAATTCCAACCAGGACCAGTAGCCCCGCACCGATCCGGCCGGTGATACGACCCTTCACGCGGACTTCCGCATGCCTCACGCGTTGAACGACAGCTCGCATTAACCCTCCTCCCCTCCCGCCTGCTTGACCGGCGAGGGCCATTGTATCGAACCTGTCTGTGGTTGTAACGTCCCCTTGTTGCTTCCGCGCGACCGAATTGGGGGCTATGCAATTTTTACGCGGTGTTCACTCATTACACACTTTTTGAAAAAACGGTTGAAATTGCTCTGGATAGAAAATTGTAACTACTTGATAAATACGCACTTATAAATTTTCGTCCCAAACGTCCCACGCGTCCCCATCGTCCCATTTCGGGGGGTTAGGCTAGATTTGTAGATGGGACACGGGCAAGGCCACTGAGGGTGGCAGCCACGGAAAGGGTCCCCTCACAGCGAAGCGGAGGACTGCCTTGCAGACGCAAATGGACTCAGTGTGTGTTGAACCTCAAACGGGCGCCGGGAAGCCGGTGACGATGGTGGCGGTGGCGGACCTGCCAGCCGAGCGCCGTCTGGTCCAGCGGGTTTTTGAGCATTGTAACGCCGTGATCGAGGACGCCTGCGCGACATCTTCGGTGCCGCCGGAATTTCTAGGTGCTCTAGTGGCGAACGAGAGCGGCGGGTGCGCGGAGGCCACGCGTTTTGAGCCTGCGGTTTACCGGCATCTCGATGCGGTGGCGCAGGGCAAGTCGCCGTCTTACGGAAGCATCAACGTCATCGCGCTTGACCGTGAGCTAGCCCAGTTGCTTCCGCCCACGGATGCCACGCTGCACGCGCGTTACCTGACGCCGGCTTTTGCGGCGAACCATCGCGGCGGGCTCCAGGGCGCCGCGGACGAGGCGTTGCGCGAGCTTGCGACTTCCTGGGGGTACACGCAGATCATGGGTTACCACATGATCGGGCAGCCCGGCGGGGTGCGCCAGTTGCTCGATCCGCCGTTTCACTTCCGCATGGCGATCCGGCTCCTCTCGGAATTTGCGGCCGACTACCAGCTCGATCCCGGGCAGGAATTCCCCGAGATGTTCTGCTGCTGGAACACCGGCCGGCCCTACGGCAAGACGTTCGATCCGGAGTACGTGGACAAGGGGCTGCGGCGGATGCGGATTTACCGCCAGCTCCAGCCGATCCGGCTGGCAGCGCGATGAGCGAACGGGCAGAGGCCACGCCTCTTGCCCACAAGCAGGACAGGCAAGTTTTGAGCGTTCCGTTAAATCAAAAGGAGAGCAGAGAGATGACCAACATTCTGAT
>JAKASH010000373.1 GCA_021828225.1 Acidobacteriota bacterium
TACCTCGACCGTCTGGTCGATCCGGCGGCTGTAACGCGGTGGCCGGAACCAGCCATGCGTCGGACGGTACCTGGCCTCCTCTGCGGGTATCTGATGGGGGTTGCTTCGGCTTCCGTTCGGAAACCTCTTTCAACGGTCGAGGCCGTACGCGATACCCACGGCGATCCAAATGCAAATTCACTTTCACAGGATGAGATTGTGAAGTGGATGGTCACGGCATACGGCTGCGATGCCGCACCCTCGCCCGAGCGGTACCGTGAAAAGCTCGTTCTTGAGGTGAAGAACAAATTCAGCTCGATCGTGAATATGCCCAAGCAGCGCGGTCAGGTTCACCCTCTGAATATTCATCTCGAGGCTATGAATAGCCTTCGCGATGTCGATGAGCCGGCGTACATCCGCGTCGGAAATTCGGAGGAAGCGAAGGCGCTGAGAAGGTTGATCAATGGCTAATTTTCGAGGCTCCGCGGTTCCCGACGCTGAAGAACAGGCAGGACAGCGCCCGCCTGAGATGCAGCGCGGCGTTTCGCAGCTGCTGTTCAATTATCTGCCTTACCGCACTGTGGACTGGGAGGACGGGCTTGCGATCGTCCAGCTTGGCAATGTTCGGTTCTCGAGCATTTGGGAAGAGGACCGCAAGACAACATTGCTTCAGGAGATGGGTGAGTCATTTGAGCGCTGGATAGCCAAGGGCGGCACCATCGATCCAGCCTTCCCTGATCCCAAGCAGGAGCCCGAACGCTACACCGCGGGCTCTCCCGAATCTATCGATGCGGCTGTACTGCCGGCGGCACTAATCTGCCAGCGCTGCGGCCAGCTCATTTTTGACAAGAAATTTTACAAGCATGAGAAGTCATCATGCCCGAACTGCCAGAGCCCCCGCATCCACCAGATTCCTTTTGTATTTGTCCACGGCTGTGGAGAACTCGTGCCAATCGAAGAGTGGATGCCAGCAACACGCAAGAATAGTGAGACTGGTGGGCTTGAGCCGACAAAGCATCCGATTCGATGCCCGCAATGCGATAAGAGCACTGACCTTTACATACCTGGACGGTCCGATCGCGTTAAAGACATGAAGGTCGTCTGCCGGAAATGCAACATCGAAGTGTTGGATCGGTTTACGGCGCGGTGCCATCATTGCCTCAAGCGCTTCACGCGAGAAGGAACGTACGCTTCCAGAGACGAATCCAGCGGAACGATCGTCTCCGCGCTCGCCATGCGTCTCGCTCGATACAGCGCCAGTGATACGTACTATCCGCAAACGCTTTCGATACTCCGCCTCGACAAGCCCCGGCTAAGAAGCGTCGACGATGAGATTTCCTCCACACTCTACCGAATACTTCCTCATTCGCGGAGGCCCGAGGCGAATATTTCGGCCTCGGACAGCATCAAGACGCTCTCAGAGCGTTTAAGAATCGCTGATGCCGCGGGCGACACCGCTGAGCGGGCCCGCCTGCTCGCCAGAATTGCGGAAATAGCTACGGGCAAGGGGCAGGGACCTGCCTTCGCCGACAGTGGCAGTTTGCTTAATTCGGTATCCCAGGACCTCGAGAAGGGGATCAAAGAAAGCCT
Source organism: Acidobacteriota bacterium (assembly GCA_021828225.1). The sequence goes on from JAKASH010000373.1 coordinate 1,570, forward strand.
GGCATTCAGGGGGAGCGTTACAACGCTGCAAGCGGAGGAGAAGGCTCGGAGCGAAGGCGGCACGTCAGACTTGCTTGCCGACGAGATTTCCAGGCTAAAGGCCTCGATGGGCATATGCGAACTGCTTTATGTCGATGATCTACCGATCATAACCGCCACGTATGGGTACACGCGGAGGCATTTCGAGCCGACTTACGAGGAGCTAGGCGCCCGGAATTTGCCTGTTCAGATTCGGGCATTTCCGGCTCTTCAAAAGACAGCGGCACAGAGGCTCGGTAGGGTGGACCTGATCGGGACCGTCCCGGTGCTCGCGCGCGAGGGCGAACACGAAGGAATCTTCTTGGCGCTTTGTCCAGGGCGCGTGATCGAATGGCTCGGGGTGAACGGCATCGAGCTACCCGATCCTCAGCTTCCGGCCATCGCCCGGATACTCGCCGCGCTGGAACCAATAGATCGGGACCGTTACTACGACACAATCTGGCAACTGCGCATCCGACGGATGGTTTATGGGCTCGTTCATAGTTTGTCGCACGCCGCCATGAGGGCGATGACGCGATATGCTGGAGTCGACCGAACCTCGGTCGCAGAATACATTTTCCTGCCGCTCCTGGGCTGTGTCGTTTACGACAGCTCGAGTAGTTTCAAACTCGGCGGTGTCGCCACGCTGGTGCGTGACCATCTTGCCGCATTCCTGCAAAACATCGCGGATGAGTCCGTTGAATGCCTTTACGACCCAGATTGCTCGGACCATACGGGTGCTTGTCATGGCTGCCTGCACTCGCCCGAGATATCCTGTCGGGTTTTTAATCACGGCCTGTCGCGTGCATTCCTTCTCGGCGGACACGCTCCTTGGGCAGATGTCTCGACGGACACGCGGGTCGCGGGTTATTGGGAAATGGTGGAGAGCCGGGAATGAAGGCCTACGTTCGGGCTGCGAAATTGCATCCGTGGCTATTGCCCCCGGTCGAGGACGCGTTGAGGAATTTCGATATAAATGGCGGGAGCGATATATCGAAACTTGCCCGGACGATCCGGGCACCAGATGGCCGTCCAATTTCCGACGATGAGATGCTGATAGCTTTCAATGCATTGTGCGACTTGGGGGTCCTCGAAAGAAACGGCTCGCGTTATAGCTTCAGGCGGAGGGAATTTGAAGCAACAGAAGAATTCCGTCGAGGCATTCAAGCGACGATCGCAATCTTGGGCGAGAACGGCGACGCTGTTACACGAAGCACGCAGTTGTGTGTTTCCCTCCCACCAACGTTGTCGCCGGCTGCTGAACATGTGATCCATGAGTCCTCCGCCGATCTTCGAAGCAGCTTGCTCGACATCGTAGCCTCGGCCAAAGAGTCACTTATTGTTGCCTCTCCATTTTGGGACGCAGGTACCGCCTCGGAGATGGTGTCTCTCACGCGGAAAAAGCTTACATCGGGTGTTCAGGTATCGCTCCTGGGACGTTTTTCTCAGGATTTACCCGAGGACGTGAAAGTGGAGCTCCGCAAAATAGCAAGCGATCCGAGGTGTGCGATCTTGTCTTGGTTTGAAGGCGCGGGGAGAGACACTGAGACCTTCCATTTCAAGGCGATAAGTGCCGATCGCGGACACCGAGGGTACGTCGGGAGTGCGAACATGACGGTGTCGAGCTTGCGGTCGCGAATGGAGTTGGGAGTCATACTGGCGGGAGATGCGGCATCCCAACTGGACCGAATCCTAAGGGTCGTAATAATGATGGCGACGACTATCAGTCTATAACTGACGGCGGTGCTGGGGATCAAGCCGTGCAGCTTATTCAGTGACGTTGCTGCTGTCGGTGGCTGTCGTTGAAATATGGTTTCTTGTCCGCATCCAGGTGGGCGGCGCGGATGAATCATCCGCGCCGATTGCGCTGCAAACGACGAGCACGACGGCCTCTGCCTCGGCTTCACGGATGCGTTTCGTGGTGGCGAATGGGCTGCTAGCGGGTCTTGCGCATGGTTAGGTATTGAGCGGGCGTCAGGACGAGAATTCCTTCGAACGCGCTGCCCAAATATGGGCCGAAGTGCCGGATGTCTCCCGTAATGAGGTGTGTTGCGCGGGCCTCGATTGCCGCAAGCACAATGGGCGCGTCCTTTTCGGGAACCAATAGGCCGGCGGGGAGATCATGCGAAGCGGCGTCAAACAGACGGACGCTCTGGGCGAGTTTCGCAAGCCTCCGTCGCTGTCTGCTTTCGGTAAGGTTGATTCTCGCCTCTTCGAGGGCGTAGTGGGAAGAGCAAAGGATTACGCCCTTCAACTTCCAGAACTGGAGGAGCCCCGCATTTGGCCGGTAGGCAGCGGAGAAGAGAATATTGGCGTCCAGAAATAGGCGGTCCATCTACTGCGGTCGTCGGTGCGGGATCGCGTCGGGATCAAGCCCGAGTTTTTTCACTTCCCGTCGCGCCCGCTGGTAGTCTTTTGCCGTTGTCGCCGTGGAGAGGAGGAACTCTGCTTTGCGTTCGGGCGTGTATCGCTCGACAGGCACAACAATGGCGGGTCGGATGAGGACGCCCTCCTCGCGCGCCTCCGCAGTGACAACGGAGCCTTCCTCGATGCCGTAGCGTTTTCGCAGTTTGGCGGGAACGATGATGGTCCCGCGCTTGCCTACCTTGACAGCTTCCATAAGATCACCTGCTGTCAGTATATCAGAATATCTGCATTTCAGGCATATCTGGTGCCCGCCGTACGAAGGTGCAATGGTGTGGGGCGGGCTTGCTCTGCTTGGCGCTGGCGCCCTGATCGGCGGAGGTGTCATCCGGTGGCTGGCGACTGAAGTGGGTGTTTCAAACAAGCGCGTGCTCATCAAAACGGGTTTGCTCTCCCGTCGAAGCGTGGAAGTGCTGCTTCCAAAAGTTGAGAGTATCGGGGTCGATGAGTCTTTCGTCGGTCGGATACTTAGGTACGGCAGCGTAATCGTTCGAGGAACTGGCGGTACGTTCGAAACGTTCGACAAAATCGCGCACCCAAACGATCGGA
>JAKASH010000374.1 GCA_021828225.1 Acidobacteriota bacterium
CCGCAAGCCTGGCCTTTTTCCGAGAGGAGATTACCTCCGCATGAGGCTGTCCGGCGCGGGTCGCAATCGGACGGATGTATCTTGACTTCGGAAGGTCAAAGGCTTACGATTTTCCCATCGAATGGTAGTCTTTCCGTCAAGAATCCGGGGCATTTGCCCCAGGGAGGCAAGGATGAGTCTCCTCAAGATCGCGCATGTTCCTCCTGCTACAATCGAGGCGGGCCAAACCGTCCTTGAAGCGGTGCAGGTGATGGCAAAAGAAGGGGTCGGAGCCGTTGCCGTGATCGAAAAGGGCGAAAAGGCTGAGCTCTGCGGCGTTTTTACCGAACGCGATGTGATGCTACGCGTTGTGCTGCAAAAGCTTGATCCTCAGCAAACGAGGGTCCGGAACGTCATGACCGCTCCGGTCTCGGCGATCTCCGAAAGCCTGACCGCCGAAGAAGCGTTCAACCAGATGGTCGAGCGGCATATGCGCCACCTGGCCATTGTTTCGAAGGACGGGGATCTTCTCGGAATGCTCTCCATCCGCAATCTGCTCGAACACCTGGTTGAAGACCTGCAGCGTGAACTGCACTCCCTTGATCAGTACATGTCAAACGATGGGCCGGGGGGATGACCGGTTCGCACGCCACTTGTGCCGGCTTAGGCGGCTCCTTTAGAAACTGTGCCATACCAAAAGCGCTCCCAAGCTTGTAAAAAGCATCGTTACTGGCAGTTGAGGTGCGTTACAGCCTTTGGGCGCTATTAATAAAGTCGGCGAGGCTGGCTATGAGCCTGTCGAAGCTTTTGTTCCGCAGATGCGCTCAGTGGCCGGCGTCATTCAGGATTAAGGACTGGTCGCTGGGCCGATGGTTCAGCGCTTGACTTGCTTCGATCCGCCTCGTCGGTGGCGGCGCCGTAAGCGGCCAGAATGTCGGCGAGGGAAATCACGCCCTGGAGATTATTAAAGTCGGCCCTGTGAATGACAGGCAGAAGAGGCCAATCCCCAATCTGCCGTAAGGCAGCGTCCAGCGGCTGATCCGGATGGAGCCAGGGCAACAAAGGACTCGAAAGCGCTCTCGCGAGCGGCAAAGCCCCCTTTCCTTCCTTGGCCAGACGACGCAGCTCTTCTTTGGTAACGCTGGTCCAGTCGCCATTCCTATGACTGACCAGGAAAAACTCCAGGGCACTGGCTGTGACTCGCCGTGACGCGTCGGCTACGGTGTCCTCAGCACGCAATACGATTTCCGCAGGAGGCCGCATGGCGTCTTCAACGTGCAGGGTCGTGCGTTCACGTTGCTCTTCCATTGAGGGCAGATCGGTGCCGTCCTGGCGAGAAAGAATATCGAACAGGGGCACCGGCTGGTATTTGACCGAAATCAAGTAGGCGATAGTGTTGGAAATCATGACCGGTAGAATAATGGAGTAGTTTCCACTCAGCTCCAACACCATGAACACCGATGTCATGGGAACTCGCAGAAAGCTGGCGAAGAGCACTCCCATTCCCACCAGCGCGAAGCCGCTGGCCGTGCCTCCGAGTTGAGGGAAGAAGGTGTGCTCAACACCTCCTACCGCCCCACCGATCATGGCGCCAATAAACAGAGTAGGAGCAAACATGCCGCCTGGCGTGCCGCTGGAGAATGAGAAACTTGTGGCTAGAATCTTGAAGATGGCCAGAAGGATGAGCAGCTTCCAGGTGAACTCGGCATGCAAGGCCTGGTCGATAATGTCATAGCCAGCTCCCATGACTTGAGGCAGCCAGATTCCCATGATGCCGATCAGCAGACCCGCCGCAGCAGGCTGCACGTAGTGGGTCCATTCCGGCATTGCCTTTGAGCGAAGTCGGAGATAGGTAACCAGTTTTATGAATGCGAGAGAGGCAAATCCACCGATCACTCCCAGGATGGCGTAAGCAAGAAGCTCTATGGGATGCACCATGTGAAACGGCGGAACACGGAACAGGGGCTCTTCCCCGAGGAACAATCGAAGTACCATCACACTGGATACAGCGGAGAGAACAATTGCGCCCAGGACAGCAGCACTCCAGCTTCCAATGACCTCCTCGATCACGAAAAGGACCGCAGAAATAGGGGCATTGAATGCGGCCGCCAGGCCTGCCGCCGCGCCAACAGGTGCAATTAATCGCACTTTCTCCCGTGATAGACGAAGCCTCCTCCCTATTGCCGAGGCGATGCCGGCTCCTATCTGCAGGGAAGGATCTTCGGGACCGAGTGACTGTCCGCTTCCAATAGCCAAAGCGCAGGTTAAAAATTTCCCGATGACCGTGCTGAACGGAATATAGCCGTCATAGATATAAACAGCAGCTTTAGTCTGGTTGACGCCACTGCCTCGCACACGCGGAAAAACAAACAGGACCAGGCCGGCAACCAACAGCCCGGCCAAGACGGGTACGAGAATGACACGGACCGGCCCCGGTGCCAGGCTGGATCCCAGGAGCTTGATTCGGGTCAAATCGATCGCAATCTGGAAACAGACAACAGCCAGGCCAGAGAAGAGTCCAATGATGACGGCCAGGAGGAGGAAGAGCCCTTCTTCATGAAGAAAGAGCCTTGGCGCTCTCAACTTCTTTAATCGGCTGCGGATCCTGGCCCAGTAGTTCTGAGGAAAAGAGAGAGTGGATGGCACTGGAATATCAGAGTTCGTCGCTACCGGATCTGTCACCTTCCTGTAACACCTCGCCTATGAGAAATCAACAGTAAAGCCTGGTCAGGCGCCGGAGGAGTTCCGCAGACTTGTTGAGCTGTTTCCTCCATCTGCATAACCAGGTCCATCGCGTTGTTGACAAGGTCGGGATTGCGCCGCAGCGTTATCATGTTCACTTGGGGCAGCATCTTCTTCACGCTTGAATAAACGTTCGCAAACGGCCCGGTCATCTGTTTTGCTTGAAGGTTGATGTTGCGGCTTCGGGCACATTGTTTCAAGTGAGAAAGAGCCAGACGAAATGCCGCGAGAGTTCGCCGGTTGCGTTCCTCCAGGGGGAGTCTGACCCCGAAAGGGTCGAGTTCAAGAACCAGTTCGCTGACTTCGAGCTTTTGAGCGGCCTCCAGGTTCTTGGGGTCTAAAGCGACGGCTTTTTGGAGGTACCGGCGGGCCTGAGTGTAGTCGGCAAGCTGGTACGCGGCTTTACCGGCACCGGCCCACGCGCCTGGCTGCTTGGGATTGAGTTTCACCGCTTGCTGGAACTCTTCAAGCGCACGCCGGTAATCCCCCACCCGCACGAACATGCCTCCTACCTCGGCGTGAAGGCTGGCGTCGCGTGGAAGCTCGGTTTGGAGAGCGATGATCTCGGATTCCGCAGCATCCCATTCGCCTTCATTCAGCAGAAAATGACATAACTCAAAACGAACCTGCAGGCGATGGGCCCCGGGATTCGTTTCCCAGGCTCCGAAAACAGCGGCGTGGTAGTAGCGAATTGCCTCACTGGGGTTATGCGATTTAGCGAACAGCCGGGCCAGTTCGAGATTGACCTGCCCGCTTCCTGGCTGGCGCTCCCAGAGCGTTCGAAGGTACACCTCGGCCTCGGCCAGACGGTTGGCCTTGACCAGCGCGTCGGCAAGACGCATCTGGTACGCAGCGTTGTCGCGCGAGTAAATCAGGGCCGTGTGGAAATCATTGACTGCTTCCTCGGGGCGATTTGCTTTGAGAGCAGATTCACCTCTCTGATACCACCTGCCGCCGAGTGCCTTCTGTTCGGCGTGATATCTTGTGGTGGCGAGTCCCGTGATGACAAAAAAAACAGCCAGTATTACCATGCTGACAAGAACCAAGGTTTCCCGCTCTAGGGACCACAAGAACCCCTTGGGAGCTGTGCAGACCGGGCACGCTGTCTGCCCGGCGGGAATCAGTTGTCCACATCTTGGACAAAGCCGATCACCCTCTCGCGGCATATTGATTATTTTCTCCCGCTACAAATTCAACTGGCCGGGCCGTCGAGACACTCGGAATCAGCGTCTGCATGGTTCCATCGCGAGTAATGAGCATCGCAGGCCTCTGGCGGAGCGGGTGACCGATCCTTCTAAAGATCTTTCCTTCTCAAATTTCCCCCGCCCGACGAGAACAGCCTTGTGCTCTCAGATGCCCAGCCCTTTATACTAAACCATCGTATTAGCTTAATACATCTTGGAGTTTTCATCCCTCGCTTGGGCAGCTTTATTCGAGCGCTGCAGGCTGAAACGCGACGAATTCACGCTGCCGGGTGTGAAAAGACCCTCACGAGTTCCGCAATTTACTCTTCATTTCATTGAGCAAATCCCTCCTAAAACGAACTGCAGGTTGCAGGCCTAAAGCTTCCTCCTCTTCTTACCGATAACCAGAGTGCAAGGCAGGGAACGGGAATAGCAAGTTCCGGCCCATCTCCGTGAATGCAGGCAGGTGAGTCCATGGCTGTAATTCATAATGCGCCACAACCCATTTGGCAGGCAGAGCGTTTGGGGTTTTCCGGCAAGGCCGGGCGAAACGTGCGGGACCTTTCACATGCCTCGGTGCTGGTCTTTGCACTGACGGCAGTGGTGACCGGCATCCTGGGCTGTACCTCACTCCCATCGGAAATG
>JAKASH010000375.1 GCA_021828225.1 Acidobacteriota bacterium
TCGATTGACTTCTTCCGGCATTCTCCGGTCAAAGCTGCGCAAGCCAGCCTCCACATGAGCGACGGGGATTCCGAGCTTGGCGGCGGTCAGAGCGCCAGCCAGGGTCGAGTTCACGTCGCCCACGACCAGCACAGCGTCAGGCCGCTCTTGAACCATGACAGGTTCAAGACGGGCAATGATTTCACTCACTTGCGAAGCGGAACTGCCCAGCTTGACGCGCAGGTGATAGTCCGGACGCGGAATGTCCAGGTCTCGGAAGAATGAATCCGACATTTCGCGGTCGTAATGTTGGCCCGTGTGCACGAGCAGCGGCGTGATGCCAGAACCCTTTCGCATTTCGCCGATTAAGGGCGCAATTTTCACAAAGTTTGGCCGTGCGCCGACGACGTTCAATATTTTCATGGAGTCACACTCCTAAGGGAGAAAAGGGAAGCTTCGACTGGGAAGTCGCAAGCAGCGTAACGTATTCGGTCTTGTTTTGAACTGTCTTGATAAAGCTCGAGTTAGTTGGAAGTGTAGATAAATCACTAAAATTGGATTTTGACCGCACGTCCGGTTCGCAATGATTCTCGAATACAGAACGTCGTCCGAGTCGTCAGAACGACACTTTCAAATGGGATTGGGGGCTTCTGATCGCGGATTATGGCGGCAATAAAAGCCTGGAGTTCTTCCTGATGCCCCTTTTTCTGGCGGAACAGGGACTTTGACCGTGAGCGTGAATCACGATAGAAGAAGAATTTCTTGTAGTCGTCGCAAACCGCCGTACGCCCCTGGCCGAACACTTCCAGCCGCTCCTTTGGCACGCTCGGATCACCCGAGGCTAGATATAAAATGTCGCCAGACGAACCGTCGGCGAGTACAACCCTGACTTGAAGATCGTCTTCCGGCTCACCGCCCTTGTTTCCCATCGGCCAGGCCTGAACCTCCACCGGATCAGACGAGGTCAGGAACTGAATCATGTCGACAAAGTGGCAGACTTCGCCGATCACCCGCCCGTGGCCCTGCTGCGGATCGTAGATCCAATGAGCGCATGGCAAGCGCCCGGCGTTGACTCGATAAAGGATCGACAAAGGCTCGGTACGACCCTCGAAGAACTTCCGGCACTCCTGGGCAAAGGGAGAAAAACGGCGGTTGAAACCTACGGTCAGGACATTGTCCCCGGCCGCGTAAGCCTTCACGATACCCTCCAATTCCTCCTCGTTGACACATAATGGCTTTTCGACGAATACATGCTTCCCACGCTCGAGCGCCGCTGTTACCAGGGAAGCGTGCAAGTGGTGGCGGGTGGCAATAAATATCGTGTCAATGGAGGGGTCATTCAGTAACTGGTAAACATCTGTTGTGCAGTAGCTGAAACCAAAGCGTTCGGCGGCCTTGCGAGCGGAAACGCCGGTAGCGTTCGCTAAGCCCACAAGATTCGCGGCCTTGATCTTGCAAAGCGCCGGCAGCAGCTTGGCACGGCTGAAACTGCCCGCGCCAATCCACCCGACTCGTGCCCGACCTTTTGCCGAAGAAACTCCCTCAGCCCTCGCACCCTGCTCCCGGACGGTCACCCGTCTTGGAACACGAGCAGCATCAACACCGGGATAAGTCAGGACCATGGCAATGTATTTGCCCTTTGTTTCTCCCGAAAGCAACTTGTAAGCTTCTGTGGTTTCTTTAATATCAAATCGGTGGGTTATCAGGCGCCCCACGTTCACTTTCCCTTGCGCCACGAACTGCAGATAAGCCTCCATATTGCTTTTCTCTGTCCAGCGAACATAACCCGACGGATAGTCAACGCCATCCTCTTCGTACCTGGGATCGTAACGGCCGGGGCCATAGGAACGTGAGTAGCGCACCTGGAGTTCTTTCTTGTAATAGAATTCCCGCGGAACATCCACTCGCACATCGCCGACAATCACAACCACCGCGCGATCTCGAGCAATCCTTCCAGCCAGTTCGATGGGTTCATTAGAACGCGTCCCAGCCGTGATGATCACGGCGTCGGCGCCTTCACTACGGTTATGAGCCCTGTTCCAGGGATTCTCTTTCCATTCACGGTTGGACCAGGCAAAGTCGGCGCCAAGCTCCAATGCCAGGCTCACCCTTTCCAGATCAGGATCGATTCCCCAGACGCTGCATCCCGCCGCCTTCAGGATCTGCACGCTCAACAAACCCACCAGCCCCAGGCCGATCACGGCCACGCGCTCGCCAATCTTCGCCTGGGCAAGGCGGACCCCCTGGAGCGCAATTGCCCCCACCGCAACCGAGGAAGCTGATTCAAAATCAACTTCGGGAGGAATCCTCACACAAAGGTTCCTGGGTACCCAGTTAACCTCGGCGTGGCTCGCGTGACCCATCCCCGCACAAGCCACACGTTGGCCAGCGACAAACTCATCCGCGCCTTTCCCCGCTTCCAGAACAACGCCAGCTGAGCTATAGCCAAGGGCGATATCGACGTCCAGGCGAGCTCGCACGCTTGCTGCCACGTCCGCGACTCCGGTCGACATCATGCGGCGGAAGACCTGCTGAACCAGGTCCGGCCGTTCAACGGCCTTCCCCAGTAGAGTTTTACTCCCCAGCCGGATAACCGTTCGCTCAGTTCCGCTGCTGATCAGTGACGCAAGATTTTTGACCACAACGCCACCAGGAGCACATTGAGGAGGCGGAACATCCTTAACTTCCAATGCGTGCGAGCTCATGTCCTGAAGTAACTGCTTCATGCTTCTCCTCAACTGTTTCCAGGAGGCTGTTTTCGAGTTGCGAGCCTGCCTGTCTGCTGTACTTAAACTCCGCGTTCATCGATCGAGCTTCGTACTCGCTACTCAAGCGCTTTTCAAATGGCGGAATCAGAGTGTCCAGAAGTGACGAAAACTGGAAGAGCATGCGCTCCTTTGAAAAACCTCGCCAAAGCTGCAATACCCCAATGGTCAGATCGTTGGAATGCAACGGGATTGAAACACTCCATGAATGCTCCGGAAGGCCAGCGTCAATTCGGTGCCACACAGGTAAGGCCGGGACCGAGTCTTTGGGCCACCCCACAAGGCTGCACCGGGCCCCATCAAAATCCAACGCATGCAAGGTGCTGGTTAGTGCTTCCCAGCCTTTTCCCAAATCAAGTGCTTCCTCCAAATTCCGCGAAGCTTTCCGGATCAGGATCTGATTGGCCACCACCCGGTGTTGTGACCGGAAGGCTCGCGTCAAATAGGTCCTGAACTCGATGAGCTCTTCGTATTGCACTCGCGTGGAAAGAAACCAGGCTGTAACACCGCCCAGGACGATCACCAGCACCAGGATGTTTTGGGTGGACCGGACAATGAGAAGCGATCCGATTGAAAACAACGCCGCCAGGCCGTAAAGAGCCGCAACCGCTTGTCGCGGCGAAGCCCAGACTTTGAGAAGCTTGTGATGAATGTGGTCGCGGTCAGCTCCGAACACGGGACGGCCACTCAGAAAGCGCCTCACGATAGCCAGGGATGTATCGAGTAAAGGAACTCCAAAAGCCAGGTACGGGACGGCAAGAGCCAGCAGCGTTGAACTTTTCTCTGTTGTGTAAACCGCTAAGGTGCCCAGAAGAAATCCCAGAAACAGACTTCCGGTATCTCCGAGGAAAATCTTTGCGGGCGACGAGTTAAACCTGAGAAACCCCAGAAGCGCACCGGCCACCGTGATGGCGATAATAGATATCGGGGCGTTGCCCTGAATAAAGGCGACGATGAACATGGCGAGGGTCACAAAAAACGCGATACCAGCCGCCAGGCCGTCCAATCCGTCAATCAAGTTAAGAGCATTCGTAACCGCAAGCATCCAGAATTCGGTGAGGAAAAAACTCAGAACCGGGCTGTGTATCGGATAACCTAAGACCGGCAGAGCAATAATGCGAATCCCCACCCACCAAGCAATCCCAGCCGCCAGAAATTCGATCAACAGCTTCTGCCAGGGAGCCGCCCCCGCTATGTCGTCATAAATTCCCACCAGAAGGATCAGTACGGCTGGAAGCAAGAGGCTGATCAGCGTGGCGCAGCGAGAAGCGATCTGCCGATGCACAGCCGGGAGCACAAAACCAAGCAGGACCCCGGCCAAAACCAATGCGAGAAATATGCTCAAGCCACCCAGGCGAGGGATTTCCTCTTTCTTCCGGGCGCCATGCGAATGGCCGTAAATTCGAAACCGATGGCCCACTCGTATCACTTGGGGCGTGGCGAACCACGTAAGAACAATTCCGAACACGAAGAGTTCGAGATAGGTCTCCAGCATTTTCAGGAGCTCTTGGAAGTTGAAACCTTGGGAGCCTCTTTCGAACGGATTTTCAGAGCCCAGCGAAACGCGTGTGGCAGGCGATCTGAGGGAACGCGAGTCAGTTCCTCAAGCAGATCAAGGTAATCTGCCGCCTGCTGTTGGCGGGAATACTTCTGGCATACGGCACGTCTGCCGCTAAGGCCCATCTCATGGCTGAGACCTTGCTTGTCATGGAGCAACATCACGGCATCAGCCAAGGCCTTTAGGTCTTCCGGCGGAACAGGAATGCCGGCCTTCGCGTCCAGCAGAATCTCTTTGGCTT
>JAKASH010000376.1 GCA_021828225.1 Acidobacteriota bacterium
CGCGGCAGCAGGGAAAGGCAGGCACATATGGCCAAGTATCGCAAGGCCGCTGGCGCATGAATTGAAAAGCCGGAAGCCTTTCGGCTCTGCACCATGTCTCAACAATTCACGGCAGTGCAGCCACCGCGGATTCTGCTGACCGGCGCCACGGGCTACGTGGGCGGGCGCCTGCTGAAAGCGCTTGAAGCGAGCGGCTGCCGCGTCCGCTGCCTGGCCCGCCGGCCGGAATTCCTGAGCGCAAGAGTGGGACCCGGCACAGAGGTCGTCCAGGGAGACGTCCTGGACAGCCATTCCCTTGTGGCAGCCATGTCCGGCATTCAAACCGCCTACTACCTGGTCCACTCCATGGGATCGGCCGGATCGTTTGAAGAACAGGACCGGATTGCGGCCTCTAACTTTGGACAGTCGGCGCGGCAGGCGGGAGTCACGCGAATCATCTACCTGGGCGGACTGGGCGAGGCGGAAAAGGGGCTTTCAGAACATCTGCGCAGCCGGCAGGAAGTAGGCGAAATCCTGCGGCAATTGGGCGTGCCGGTCATCGAGTTCCGGGCATCCGTCGTGATCGGATCGGGCAGCGTCTCTTTCGAAATGGTCCGGGCACTGGTGGACCGGCTGCCCGTCATGATCTGCCCGCGATGGGTTGCAACCCCCACGCAGCCGATTGCCATTGAGGATGTGATCGAGTATCTGGTTCAGGCGGCGAATTTGCCGTTAGAAAGAGGAAGCGAAATCTTCGAAATCGGCGGCGCGGACGTTGTTTCCTATGGCGGCCTGATGCGAGCCTATGCCCGCGAGCGCGGGCTCCGGCGCTGGCTGATCTCTGTGCCCGTCCTGACGCCGTGGCTTTCAAGCCTGTGGCTGGGACTGCTGACGCCGGTCTATGCGCGCGTAGGCCGGAAGCTGATCGAGGGATTACGCAATCCCACCGTGGTGCGAGACGACCGCGCTCTCAAAGTTTTCAACATCAAGCCGCGCGGCGTGCAAGAAGCCGTGGCACGCGCGCTGGCCAACGAGGAGCACGACTTTGCGGAAACTCGCTGGTCGGACGCGATCTCTTCCGCCGGGGCCCGGAAGTCCTGGGCAGGCACGCGCCTGGGCAGCCGGATTGTCGACTTGCACACGGCACAGACAAGATTGAGCCCGGCCGAAGCTTTTGCTCCCATCCGCCGCATCGGCGGAAAAAACGGATGGTACTTTGCCAATCTTCTCTGGCGAATCCGCGGCTTCGTTGACCTGCTTGCGAGCGGAGTCGGACTTCGGCGCGGCCGGCGCAACCCGGAACATCCAGTGGTTGGGGATGCCATTGACTTCTGGCGGGTGGAAGCTTATGAACCGGACCGGCGGCTTCGCCTGCTGGCCGAAATGAAAGTCCCCGGGCGCGCATGGCTTGAATTTGAAGTGCAACCGACTGCTTCCGGGTCGATGATTCAGCAGACCGCCATTTTCCAACCCGCCGGCCTTTCCGGCCTTGCTTACTGGTACCTGCTCTACCCTGTTCATGCCTGGATTTTCCGCGGAATGCTGCGGGGAATTGTAAAGATGGCGGAAAGCGGGCGGGCCAACGAGGATGACGGTGGACCTTCTTGAAAAACTGGCTCAGGACCCGCGCGTGACCGTGCGGCGCGACGGTCCGGCGAACCCCCAGGGCCGCGCGATTGTCTACTGGATGCAAAGGGCGCAACGCGCAGTGGATAACCCGGCGCTGGAGACGGCTATCCGCGCCGCAAATCTCTTGAAGAAACCAGTCGTAGTTTTTGTGAGTCTTGTTCCGGATTATCCAAACGCCAATCTGCGTTCTTATTCTTTTTTCGCCGAGGGAATCCGGGCGCTGGCGCCCCGGCTTGAACGCCGCGGAATTGGCTTCGTCCTGCGTGCGTGGCCGGAAAATGATGTGGTCAAGTTTTGCGATGAGGTTTCGCCCTGCCTCGTAGTCGGTGATGAGAATCCCATACGAAAACCCGAGCGATGGCGGCAAAACGTCAGCAAATGGCTGCGCGTGCCTTTCTGGACAGTGGATGCGGACGTGATCGTTCCCAGCAAACTGCTCCTGAAAGAACAGTATTCCGCGCGGACAATCCGGCCCAGAATTTCCGCCTTGCTTGATGATTTCCTGGCGCCTGTGACGCAATCAAAACCTCATGTGCGCTGGCAGCCGCTTCAAGGGATTGCGTCCTTTTCCGTCGATGCCGACTTTCTGCAGGATCTTCCCATCGACCGGTCAATCGAGCCAGTCCCGGCGTTTCGAGGCGGCACGGATGAAGGTCTGAGAGTGCTGAGAGGTTTTCTGCGCGAACGGCTGGCTGGCTACCTCGAAGGCCGCAATCATCCCGAGCAGGACCACACCAGCCAGCTTTCGCCCTATCTCCATTTTGGGCACCTGGGCCCGCATACGGTTGCCCTGGCCGTGAAAGAGGCTCAGGCGCCCGCAGAAGACCGCGCGGCGTTCCTTGAACAGATGATTGTGCGGCGCGAACTGGCCATCAATTTCTGCCGCTACAATCCCCGCTATGACAGTCCGGCGTGCGCGGAACCCTGGGCGCTTCGGACCTTGCAGGAGCACGCTCGCGACGAACGCGAGTATCTCTATTCCGAACGGCAACTTGAAAATGCAGAGACACACGACCCGCTGTGGAACGCCGCGCAAAGACAGATGGTAATTACGGGATGGATGCACGGCTACCTGCGCATGTACTGGGCCAAGAAAATTCTCGAATGGACGCGCTCCGCCGAGGAGGCTTTCGCGATTGCCGTCAGCTTGAACGACCGTTATGAACTTGATGGCCGCGACCCGAACGGCTGCGCGGGCATCGCGTGGGCCATTGCCGGGAAACACGACCGGGCGTGGGGTCCGGAGCGGCCCATCTACGGGAAAATCCGTTACATGTCTTACGAAAGCACCTCGCGCAAATTCAATAGCAAAGCTTACATCGCGAGGGTCAACAGGCTGGTCTAGCGTCACGGGAATGCATTGAATAATGTAAGACCGTCAGGGCAGGGCTTCAGCCCTGCCGGTCGAGCGGCGGTAAGATTCTTTCTGGCCTTCAGGCCCTGAGCGGGTAGCGAGGACCGCCGGTTCTGCGGTCCGCGGTTCTTCCCTGGCAATTGTCCTCACGGTGTCGTATTGTATCGCTGTGTCCAGGCTGCATCGACCATTCCTTTCCGACCGCTATTTCTTCGTCACCGTGCGCCTGTAGCGCAGGTCCTTGCGGCCTGCGGCTCTTGCTCTCTGGACAACCGCGGGCCGTAAAGGCCTGATTAGATAACGTCGTCGGCTCCTTAGGGCCGGTAGACTTGGGGTGAAAGAAAACGACCAAGGCTTGCCGGGAAAGGAGCCGAAGATGTTGATTATCGGATGTGATTGGCATCCGCGCTACAAGCGGGTAGCGAGGACCGCCGGTTTTGCGGTCCGCGGTTCTTCCCTGGCAATTGTCCTCACGGTGTCGTATTGTATCGCTGTGTCCAGGCTGCATCGACCATTCCTTTCCGATTGGATTCATGGCCGACTATCTTCCCGCATTCAAGACAAAACACCTCCCGCCGTGCATTTAAAGCAAAAGCCGCGGACCGCAAAACCGGCGGTCCTCGCTACCCGCTATTCGAAGTCTGTGGCTTCTCCAGTGGATTCACCGAAGGCGCGCAGAGTTTCAAAAACCGCACGCTCTTCGCTACCGGCTGCAAATTCAGTGCCCGCTATGCGCTGCCGTGGATTAGAGTTGTGGCCTCGCGTTGGATGGCACGCAATATCTCCGGGAGTTCCTTGTACGCCTTGCCCTTGGCTTTCTGCCAGGACTCGGTGCGGAGGGCGCTATTGAGCATCATTGGGTCTGTTGCGAGCCAGAGGTCCGTACCAGCCGATTGAACCGCGTCAAAGAATTCGTCAAGCTTCCGAATCAAGGCCTCGCTCAGCAGCAGTTTCTTCCGCAGGTACTCGGCGGAAGCGCCCGCCAGTTCCGTGCCAGCTCTTTTGAGCAATTCGTCCCTGTCCTCTCCCTCAAACACAATCGTCGAGGCGGCCCGCTGTACGCAGAAGAGTGCAGCCTCGAGCCTCGAATGGATTTTGAGGAGGGCGTCGACCTGGCGTTCGTGAACCCGGGACCCACGCTCAAGTGCAGCCCTGACACGCTCAAGCTGCTCCCCAAAACGCCGTTGAAAAAATGCCGCCACCATCGTTGTGCCAAGGCCAGCTCCCAACAATGTCAGAAGAAAACTGACTATTTGCTTGTAACCCACTGTCATAGAAATCAGTTTCTGCCGTCTTCGCGGCCCACCTAAAAGAGCTCTTCTTGTTCGTGCCGGGTTTTGCGTTCGGCTTTGGCGAAGGTTTCGACGCGATGCTCGGGGAACAGAATTTTCTTCCCGGCCAAAAGCTCGGCAATCGTCAAAATTTGGAGACGCGGGTAGCGGCCCGGAAAATCTTTCGGCTCGTAGAAGCCAGCGGACGCGGCTTCGACGAGCATCGGCTTGGTGGGTTCGCGCATGGTGATGAGAGCGCCGATGGCGGCCTTGTCCCGCGCCAGCACGCCTTTCAGATCGCGCACATGG
>JAKASH010000377.1 GCA_021828225.1 Acidobacteriota bacterium
CAATCCGTTCCACCGTCAGGTTCCGTTCTTGTTCGATCAGAGAACGAATTTCATTGATCTGGTCACGCAGCCTGACGACATTCGGGAAATTCGGCCCGTACTGCCCCAGGGTATCGGCATAGGAGGTCTTCAAGTCCGCGTACTTCTTTTCCATGTCTTCCAGCAGGCTGTCCTGGGACAGCAAACCTACCTTCTTCGGATTCGCCTGTACCAGTTGGTAGAGAGCCTCCTTCTGGGACAGGTCATTCTCGGCTACCGTCAGGTCCCGGCTCAGGTCCGCCAACCGCTGCTCCTGTACGCTTTCCTTTCCGCTGATATTGACGATCGAGTTCTCCCTTTCGTAGTTGACCAGAGCCTGCTGGGACTTTTCTACCTTGGCTTTCAGCTCGTCAAGCTGCTGCTTCATCCATCCGGAGGCCTCGCGCGTGGAGTCATATTTGGTCCGGAAGTTGTACTCCTGAAAATTCTTGACCACTGCGTTGGCCACCTGCGCTGCCAGCCGCGGATCAGTACTTTCAAAGCTGACCTTGATCATACGGCTGCCTGTTGCCAGATCGACGTGCAACGCGCCCTTGAACACGCCAATAAGCCGTGCTTGCCGTTCTGTGATGGTCTCAGCGGGCGCGGACTGGTGGCTCGATGCCGGCGGGTTGAAGGCAGGGTTCTGGTCGAGTTTCAGCCGCTCGATGGTCTGCCAGGCCAGGTTATCACTCGTCAGAACATCCACCTGCGTCTGGAGGAAGGTGGGGTCGGTCGGCAGGGTCTGGTAGAGGTTGTTGACCGACTGCACGTCCGGCGTCTCTGAGTTCACCTCCACCTCGGCCGTGGCCCGGTAAAGGGGCTCCATTTTGTAGGAATAGATGGCAACCAGCGTTGTGACCACGAACGCAAAGGTAAGGATCGTCCATCGGCGCCTTAAAAGGATTTTCCAGTAAGCCCGCAGGTAAGCGTTGGAATCCACCTCTTCGCGCTGCAAGTCAAGGACGGTGTAGGCGCGCTGGTCGGCTCGCTCAGGTAATGCCGGGGGAGGCGGTGGCCATTTCTTTTTTGACATATCTTTAGCCTGATAAGTGCGTAAACAGGAGAAGCTTTTTACTGTCGCCGGGGCTAATAGTGACCCCAGACAACTAAACCTGTGGCAATCTGGATGGCAGCGTCCGCCCCGCGCCGTAATGCTCTCTTTGAAGCGCTGTCAGGAATGAAAAGGATGTCATTTGCCTCAAGACCGGGGTCTGGAGCGTGGCCCGACAGAATCTTTTTGAGATTGACCGGAATTTCTTCCCGGCCGTTGGGGAGCTGCTTTCCGCGCCGGATGATCATCGCCTTCTTTTCAAGCGCCGTGGGTGTTAGTCCTTGTCCGAGCGCTACAGCCTGGAGAACTGTCATCTTGTCGCGTCCACTGCTCATCGGGAACCCGCCCGAACGCTGGACTGCGCCTACCACGTAAACGACGCCGGCACGCTGCACGGTGACTTTGTCCCCTGGATAAATTGTGACGTTCAACTTCGGATCCCCGGTCGCGAGGAGCTTCCTCAAATTCACTTTGATCGTCCCGTCCGCAGAGGCAGAAGAGCCCGAATCTTTTGACAGCCACGCGGCCTGCACCGCCGCACCGCCCCGCGTAATGATGGCAGTGCTGCCGGCATCAGGAGCAAGGCCGCTTGCCTGGGAGAGGACATCCAGCAGCGTCGTCGGTCCGAAGATGGGATAAATCTGGGGCTTTTGGACGGCCCCAGTGATCGCTACCGCGTGCGCTTGTGAGGACTTGACCGTGACGATCACGTGCGGATGAGTTACCAGTCCTGCCGTCCGCAGCCTGTCCGAGATCACCGCCGAGAGCTGGTTCAGCTTCAGGCCTTCCGCCGTAATGGGCGCCGAAAGCAAAGGAATCGTGACCTTCCCGTCAGGACTCACGCGGTATTCGCGACTGAGCTGCTGCACGCCGACAACGTAGACGTCCAGGACGTCATTCGCATCGATGACATACTCCAGGCTGCCGTCCACCGACTGGGGCGTAAGCGACCGGACGGAACGGCTCTCGGCAGCGTCACGATCTTTCGCCGAGGTGACCGGCGTCTGACCGAGCCCCAGCCCCAATGAAGGAAACAAGGCCAAGGCTAAGAAGAGAACAGCGGTGAAGCAAGCGAAGTCATGGACCAACAAGGGAACCGTTTTCGTCCTGAGATAAGGCAGTTCCATACAGTAACTCCCTGCAGCAGCCTCAAGGGTGCTCGCGGACACTCTGAGGCCTTCTTGTCCCTCACCGAGGCATTTCGCGTCGGCGACCTTCACTGTCACTGCAATCGAGCCTACTAGTAGTTCGACCGAAAGAATCGGATGATGGAAGTCCTTTTCACGAACCAGAATGCCTTCCACGCCTTCAATCGGCATTGATTTCACTCGCACCCGGCCTTCAGATTTGAGGGACGGATGCGGCGCAGCTTGTGAGGCTCTCTCGGCTACCCCGGACTGCTGCGACCTCTTCAGGGGGATTGAGCGCCAAGGGTATGCTTCGTGACTATGTTTGGGTCGGCTGCGGTTAATGGAACTTTTGTCGGTGCGCCGTTTCTTTTGGCTCGATGCTCTTCAGTGCTTTCTAGAGAAAATGCAATCCAGATCGAGAGCTACGAAGCCATGTGGAGGCGCGGAGTGGATTTGAACCACCGTAAGGAGCTTTGCAGGCCCCTCCCTTATCACTTGGGTACCGCGCCTCATGAAATTTCAAGTGGTAGCCCGTTCGAGTCCATCAGGGTCGACTCTCTTGAGCCAGCACTCCCGCCAGAATAGGAAGGCAGAGCGGTCGCAGCCCATGTCTCCACCGCGGCAAATGCATCCTTCCAGCAGGACCGTATTCTTGAGCTTGCGGAGTACGCCAGGCCGAGACTCAAGGCAGATTCTTTCCACTCGTTTGAAAACCCGCATTCTGCGACCGCAATATTCCCGCATTTCCCCTGAAAACCCCAGACCACGATGTTTTCCGGTACTGTCAAGAGTGGCGAGAATTTCATCGAGCGATTTGACCTCGACAAGCTCGCCTGGCTGGAGATTCAATACTTCGTCAGCCACATCAGGCGTTTTCGACTGCGCAAGATATTTCAGGCCGACCGCTGTGAGCGCCCGCCTGTAAAGGTGCGACGTGAACCACACAACTGTCTGGAAGAACCCAAGCTGTACAACATTGTCTCTAACCACTACGGCCACGCAGGCAACTTTAGGAAGATATCGATAATGCCCCACTAAGCTTTCGTTTTGGCAAAAGCATTCTGAGCCGTGCTTGTACGCCTTCATTACACCGTCTCCCTTCAGCACTAGACTTTCAGTTGGCCACACTCCCTTTGCATTTCTAGCTCCCCGATGCAGACCCGAGTTCATGGCCTGTGAAAGTTCCTGTGTTCACAGGCAAGAGGGATTCCGATTTCAGGATCGATCTTGACTGCGTGCTTGCAGCACAGACGTGATGAAGAAATCCATGGTTTTTTGACCACGGAAGGGAACCGGCATCGAGACATAAGAACACTATGGACTTCCTGCTTGCATGTGTAGGATGTTCCCAAGCTTACGTTTCAATCGGGGCACAATTTCGCGGCCCCTCCTTGCCGCTTGAAACGAGAACCGAGTTATAGGATGATTGGCTGATTCATAAGCACCCACATAATCGATCTCAGAACCCAATTTCCCGCCAAGTCCGCTTTTGAACTGATATGTCCCCGGATGAGTCTCTTGGTTGATGCCAAACAAGTTATAGTGGCGAACGTTCGAACTCTTTAACCACTTCAAAACTTGCCACTGAAGAAAGTATGAAGAACGTAGCGTTAAGCCTCTGTTCCCCGTAGCGGCAACAATCAATACAGCGCTGTTCCCGACCTTCGAAACCGCAGCCCCCGATACAGGGATTCCTTTGTGCCGGCAGATCATACACATCATCTTGAAGGGCGCGGCGATGTCGCGTTGAATGCGCTCAAAGTATCGGATGTCAGGAATTGTCTCCAATGTTTTCCGCCTTTTCATCTCCTCATACAGGACCATCAGTTCTCGAAAAGAATCGCCGTCCACACCACGGGTGACCGACAGTGTGTTTCTTTCAGCAAGAACCAGGTTGTGCCGCCATCTCTTTTTCAGGCTCTGCCGCAATTCCTCCAGCGGATAAGATAGATCAAGAAGCACGGTCCCCATGGGCGGGTCGTACAGATCCTTTCGGAATCCTTCGCTTTCCAGGATTGCGCGGAGTTCTCCTGAGCCACTCTCAACCTCGTTGGGGAAAATCCGTAGCACCAGGCCGCGCTCGACGGCGTAAATTTGATAGAGCACTTGGACCATGCGACGGAAGTTATCGAGGTCCCTTGGCTGTCCCGAAGGCTGCCAGCAAGGCCCGTAACTCACGTACGCGAGTCCTACTGGAAGGAAAGGAATCTTAATGATGACCGCTTGTGACGCAGCAACGATCTTGCCGCATTTCCTTAACACAACGTGGCTCAGACTGTTTTCTCCCCACCGGACAGATCCATAAGTCCACGTTTGCATAAGGAAACGATCGTCAAATG
>JAKASH010000378.1 GCA_021828225.1 Acidobacteriota bacterium
GGTCCCGGGCGGCGTGTTCTGGGCCGAGCCGGACACCGAGGAACTGCTAGGGCTAGTCGGCGTATTCATCCCCGGCATGTTCGCCATACCTTGCGACGGAGCGGGGCTCGCAGTGCCGCTCGAGCTGGAAGGCATATTCATGCCTGGCATGTTGGGCATAGAGCTTTCCCCCTCCGGCGGAGCTTGTCCCGGCGGTTTAGCTTGCGCATCGGAGCGAGCGAGCGAGGCCGGAATTGCACGCGCATGGTTCACACTCCAGTGCGAAAAGAACCAGCCAGCCGAAGCGCCGGAGGCAAAGATCGCGAAAGTCAACAAAATGTATTTAGCTTGCCGTGACACGCTCATAGTCTTCTCCTACTTCGTCAATTCCACGCCCAGCAGCGGCTCGAGGCGCACGAGAGCAATTTGAAAATTGCTCAGTTCGCGGTAGTAGTTCACTTCGTAATCAAGGACGTTAAGGAAGTTATCGAGCATTGAGAGGAAGTCGAGCTTGCCGACCTCGTACGAAGACATCGCAGACTCGAGCGCCAGCGAGGATTGGGGAACGACTGCCTTCGAGTAGAGTCTCGCCAGGTCTTCAGACGCCTTGGCCGCCAGGTAATTCTGTTTGACCTCGAAGTTGACCTCGGTCAGGCGGCTGTCGTGGTCCTGGCGCGCGCTATTCAGGTTGTTGCTCGCTTCGATCACGCCTTGCCGCTGCTTAGCCTTGTAGAAAATGGGGATGTTGACTCCCACCATAAAACCATGCATGTCGGGCATCAGCGGTCTTTGCGCATAGTTGTACGCCACCGTGAAATCTGGTTCGTAGGCTTTCTCGGCCAGATTCACCGCGTACCGGCTGGCCTCGATCATGCGCCGGCTCTCTTCTAACCCGGGATCATTCTTTCGCGCCATCTCATAAAGCTGATCCAGAGAATAATCAAACTGAGACTCGGTGAAAGAAGCAGGTGGCGGAAACGGGGTTTCTGGATCCTGGTTGAGAAGGGTGTTCAGACGAACTCTTGCGGTTCGGTCCTGCTGGCGCAAAATCGTCAGTCTCTGGAGGATTCGTGAGACCTCGACTTGCGCGCGGAGAACGTCTTCCTGAATGCCTTTGCCTACCTGGTACCGGACCTCGGCAATCTTCTCCAACTTCTGGAGCAGGTCTTCGTCCTTTTCGGTTATCGAAATTGCCTTCTCAAAATAGAAGTAGTCGTAATAAGCTTCTTTGACTTGAGCGACGATGGTGCGGCGCGTGTTCTCGTAGTTCCACCAGGCTGCCTCCGCCTCGCGGTCGGCGATTTGCCCCTTGAGCTTGAGCTTGCCTGGAAAGGGCAGTTCCTCGGAAACCGTCAGTCCCCGGTAGCTTGAGGGATCTCCACGCTGCACGCTAAAAGGCTCGACGTTGCCCATCCACCCGCCTGAGACCATTGGGTCCGGCAGAGCCCGGGCTTGCGGGATGCGGGCGCGCAAGGCTTCGACACGCATCGCTGCGCTCTTAATTGCGGGATTCCGGGCCAGCGCTGCTCTTACCAGTTCCGGGAGAGTAACCTGCGCCGGCGCGGTCTCACCTTCCGAAGCGTCATGTATCGTGCTACCTGAATCTTGGGAAACGGGTTTTTGTGGTTTGCCGGCGTTCGTCGCAATCTGCGCAGTAATCTGGGCCAGCGAGGGCGACGCGATGAACAGCGAGGCAAACAGGAAAGGTGCGAGAGCTCGTTTGAATGTGTTCTGAAGTCGAGAATGGCGAACCGGCTCCTGCTGACGCATTTCTCCTGGCCGCTTGCATTGAATCTGTATGATTTTTTCTTGGCTCAGCGCTGTTTCGGTTCTTTTCATCATCTCCTCGGAAGCTTTCATGGCGGTATGCAGTCCTTTAATTCCCGGCATATTGAGCCGATCCGCGATCGAGCGGATGGTGCCGGTAGATCTCATCCGTGAGCCGGTTGAACAGGTCCCGTGTCATAGGTTGTTTCAGTCCGAACGAATAGGTGTCCCTATAACCGAAGACCACAACACGATAGGGGTCGAGGCTTGAAAGCGTCTGGATATCGGCCCAGCGCCAGCTTCGGCTGTCTTTGGGGCTTCGGGTGACATACTCGATCCCCCCTTTGCCGAATCGCAGAACTCCGTTGCTTTTAGTCCCTCCGAAAGCGGTGCGGTGCTGGGCTGGAATTATTGAGAAAGCCGGCGAATCTGGTTCGGGGTTTCCGTTTCGGGCTGGCCTGCCCAACCGCTCCGAAACTTCCGCGGCAACCGAAGGCGGCATGGCAGTCTGTAGGTCAAAGCGGTATCGCCGGACGCCAGGCCGGAACCTTCCCCGCTTCTCGTAAGTGCTGACAATGGCCCGGCGGGTGTAAAGGTCCAGGGTCTGAATTTGCCCGAACGGCAAATTAACCGGCCGGTTCTTCGGGGATTGAAACTCAATGCCGTCCGCATCGATTTTCAGGGTTCCGGCAACTGAGCCAAACCTGTGGCGAAGCCGCGCTCCTGTTGTCCAGGTAGATGTTTGAGCCGGAAGGCCGCCAGCCGGCGGCGTAAGTCCTGCGGGCGCTGGGCCATTTGCCAGCGCCACTCTTGTTCCCTCGATGGTGAGGCGCAGGGATCGACTTGTGGGAATGCTAGCGCTTGTCGAAGAAGGTTGGAGTGTGGAAGGCGTTCTACCCCACGACGGAAGACTGGAAATCGCGAGGCCAGCCAAGATTGATAGAGCGAAATGGAAATTGGTTTTCATTCATAATTCCTTTGTGGCAGTTGGTCCATCCAGAGGTGTCGACCGGCGAGACTTAAATCTACAGTCCATCCCAAACGATTCGATGTGATGTGCGTCACCCTCCTCTGCCCCCGAAAAATTCCTGGCCCGGACTTTTCAGCGTAACTGCGTTGCTCACGGTTGGGTGAATCCTTGACGCTTTGATGTGACGGGTTCAGTGACCTGACCACAATTCCTGCACTGTGTCCCGAATCTTTCCAAAGTCCAGTGTTGAACCTCTTGTATCGCATCGCACGGGTAGAACGGCATGTGAGGTTCCAAACTGGGCAGCGCACTGTCACGTCACCACTACAGGGGTGGCCTGCGAAGTCCAACTGCCGAAGAAAGGGCGCATTGAATGACCACGGACTGAAGCAATTAGCACGCATTTTCAATCATCTCTTCCGAATCGCCGGACGCTTGGGATGGGTCGCAGCATCCATGGCAGACCGGTATGGCAACCTCGAATTTCTCAACGCAAGTTCATTTCAAGAGGCCAAAGCAGCTTCCGTTGACAGCGATCTGCCTCAAAAGGAACACCCGGTTGCCCGAAAGCAGGCAGCCTGCCCGAAAGTGCACAGATGACATCGGTTCTGCGCGCTGAGGCTTTGACCTTCCTGTATGTGAAGGAGGGATTAAGAGAATGGAATATCAGTGCTCAGACGAAGCGGGCGGAGTCACAACGACGTCGGCAGGAGGAACAATGCCATACTTTTCCATTCGATAGAGGAGCGTCTTGCGCGTAACGTCCAGGTAGCGGGCAGCCTTGGACTGATTCCATTTCGCTTTTTCGAGCGCCTTGAGGAGAAGCTCCTTTTCAACATCTTCCAGGTTGATGCCCTCCTCGGGAATGTCAAGGTAGATTTTGGCAATTCGTCCCTGGTGCCCCCGGATGTTTTCTGGCAAATCCTCGGATGTCAGCTCTTCCTTCTTGCTCATGACGACCGCGCTTTCGATGACATTCTCGAGTTCTCGCACGTTGCCTGGCCAATTATAACTTTCGAGCATCTCCAAAGCTTGCTGATGGAAATGTCTGGCTGGCAATTCGTAGCGATCGCTAAACTTGCGCAGGAAATGCTCGACCAGCAGAGGGATATCCTCGCGGCGATCGCGCAGCGGTGGGACTTGAATCCTGACCACACTCAGCCGGTAGTATAAATCATCGCGGAACGAGCCATCCTCGATCATATTGTTCAGATTCCGATTGGTCGCAGCGATGATGCGTACGTCAATCTTGATCGGTCGGGTCTCACCGATCTTGTCCACCTCCCGCTCCTGAATTACCCGCAGGAGACGAACCTGCAGGCCGGGCTTCAACTCGCTCACTTCATCCACAAACACGCTCCCCCCATTCGCGGCCTCAAACTTCCCGATCTTATCGGCGATGGCTCCCGTAAACGAACCCCTTTTGTGGCCAAAAAGCTCCGATTCTATAAGGTTCTCCGGAATGGCGCCGCAATTGACAACCACAAAAGGACCGCGTCGCCGGGGAGAGTTTAAGTGGATGGCTTTCGCCAAAAGCTCCTTCCCCGTCCCAGATTCTCCTGTAATCAGGACGGTCGAATCCCGCTGCGCCACCTGGGTAGCCATCTCAAATAGTTCGACCATTTTCTTGGAATGCCCGATCAGGGATTCGAACTTGGATGTCTTCTCCGCAAACGCACGCAGATACTGGTTTTCTGAAACAAGCTGGGCATGCTCAAGGGCTTTGGTGACGGCGATCTTGAAGGCCTCGCTGGTCAAAGGTTTCAGGACATAATCGAACGCGCCGTATTTCATTGCCGTGACCG
>JAKASH010000379.1 GCA_021828225.1 Acidobacteriota bacterium
TTCCGCCATCAATTTCCTTAAAAAGCCCAACCGTGCTGTAAGCTTCGCCAAAAGCAGGCCGGCCGACATAGAGCACGTTCGTGAGGTGGGAAATCTCGATGGTACCGTCCACGCTCAGGTCAGGGCGCGCGCCTTCCGGCAACTTGCCGTTCAAAGCTACATCGACTGTCACGGTTCCATTCACCACGGCTGGGTCGATCCGCTCGACGCGGCCGCGAACGATGCCGTTGTGCGTGTCGATGAAAGCTTTTTGCCCGATCTGGATGTCTTTCGCCTGAGTTTCCGCAATCTGAAGCTGAGCTTTGAGCTTGGAGGGGTCTACCACCTGGGCCAGCGTCGTCCCGGCCTGAACCTCCTGCCCAACTTCCACCGGGATGCTCGTCAGGATGCCGGCGTAGCCCGCGCGCACCATCAGGTCATTCAACTGTGTTTGCTTGAGCTCGTAAAGCGCCTGGTCCTGCGACACCTTGGCTTCCTGCGCCGCAAGCTGCTGCCGGATGGAGGAAGCCAGCGCCGCCACGCGCTTCTTTTCAATGGCCACCTGCGCGGCAAGACCCTGCGCCTTCGCTCCGGAAAGCTCCGCCGTCAATTGCGCGGTGATGCCTTGCGCGGCCAGTTGCTTGTCCACGTTGGCCTGCAACGCTGCCTGGCGGTATTCTGCCTCCAGGTTCGTCAGGCTCGACTTCTCGTTAAGCAGCTCGTTGTTCAGGGTCGCTTTGAGGCTCTCAAGGCTCGCATGGTCGGCCTTCAGGGTCCATTGGGCGCTCTGCGTCTCCTGCTGAAGCTCGGGATTCGAGAGCTCGACCAGCGGTGTATCCGGTTCCACTTTGACGCCGGGCAGTAAGTACCGACGCTCGACCCGGCCGTCGGTTACGGCGGGAATGTACTGAATTTGCACCGGCACCAGCGTCCCCAGCCCGCGTACCTGAACGTCCATGTCGCCGCGCTTCACTGTGTCCGCCCAAACCGTGGACGCATCGACACCCGGCGGCGCAGGTTTCAGCCGAGCCACACCCAGGCTGATCAGCGCGGTGGCGGCAACGCCGGCCAGCGCCAGCAGCGTGTATCTTATCCGGCGCTTTCGCGCCACGCCCATGCGTTGAATGTCCATCGTTCAAGGAACCCCGCGCGCCTTGCCCGAGTTTCCTTCGGCCCATGCCTGTAGATAATCTACTGCTTGACGAGGCGGCGTGTCAAGAGGTAGAGTATCTACATGCCAAGACCAAAGAAATTTCGTTACCAAAACCGGATTGAATTGCTGCAGGGAACTCTGGATATGCTCATTCTTCGGACGCTCCAGTGGGGGCCGCAGCACGGCTACGGAATCAGCCGGGCGATTCAAGCAGGTTCCGCGAGCGTCCTCACCGTCGAAACCGGGTCGCTTTACCCGGCTCTGCACCGCCTGGAAAAACAAGGCTGGATCGCCGCCGAATGGAAGGTCACCGAAAACCGGCAGCGGGCGAAATATTACCGGCTGACTGCCCGAGGCCGCAAGCATCTTGTCAACGAAGAATCGCGCTGGCAGCGGCTGGTTGAGGCGGTCAGCGGCGTCATGAAGCCGGCGATGGAAGAAGACTGACCAGTGGCGAGTGATGAGTTGTGGTTATCAATCTTCGTAGACAGTGAGGAATTCGTCTCGGGAAATGCTGGCTTGGGCACAGATTGTGCGCAGGGTCGAAGCCTTGATTCTTGGATGGTTCGGCATGGTCAGCGGAGTCTTAGAACCATCGGCATTCCGCCGGACCATCGAGATGTGTTCCTTTTCCCGCACGATCCGAAAGCCCAACCGTTCGAGCGCGCCAATAACCTTTCGTTTGGGGGCGTCGACCGGAAACTTAGGCATCAGCGCTCGACCGGGGCTTCAGCAACAAACGCATCGAGAACGGGTGGATCGACATCCAGAACTTCGGCGCCAAAGGTTTCCACGTGGAAGCGAATGGCCGAAGTAGCGTCGGAAAGGGCCTCTTCATAGGAATCGCCCTCGCCGACTACAACGCCTTTCAATCCCAGTGGGTAGGCAATGTAGCCGTCAGGATGCTTCTCTACGATGATCTTGATGGATCGCATGGTTCACCCCTCGTTCCTATATTCACGTTCAAGGGCGACGAGCGGATTTAGCCAACGGAATATAGTTTAGCTCATTGGGCGGTCAAGGTGTTGAGCAACACAGACCTGCGTTTTTTGGCAGGTCTGCCGCTCGCCCCGTTCTGACACCGAAGGCCGAATATCCACACAGCAGGTCCGTGCGACGTCGCCGACAGCCGACACCTGAAACTTCTATCGAGGCAAGGCCATGAAACCTTTCGGATGGTTCACGCGCAGGGAAGAGCGCGAGCAGAAGCTCGAGGAAGAGATTTGTGCGCACCTGGCGATGGCCGTGCGCGAGCGGATCGAGCGCGGCGAGAGTCCTGCCGAAGCTGAAGCGAACGCCCGGCGCGAGTTCGGCAACGCCACCTTGGTGAAAGAAGTGACGCGCGACATGTGGGGCTGGCGCTGGCTCGAAACGTTGCTTCAGGATTTGCGCTTCGGCCTGCGCCAGTTACGGCGGAATCCCGGCTTCACGGCGGTAGCGATTATCACGCTGGCGCTGGGAATCGGCGCGAATACGGCCGTCTTTAGCATTGTGGATGCAGTGCTTCTGAGGCCTCTGCCTTACAAGAATGCGAGTCGGCTGACCTTCATCACGCAACGGCTGCCGAAGGAGCGAATCGGGCTGGAATTCGATAGGTACCGCGAATTCGAGGTCTGGAGACGTTACAGCCATAGCTTCGACAGACTCGCCACAGCCACTTGGGCGCAGGGCGCCGGAGCGATTTGGTCCTGGCGCGGTGAGAAGCGGGAGATCCTTGCGATCCCGGCGAGCGCTAACTTCTTCTCAATGCTTGGAGCGCACGCGGCGCAGGGCCGCACTTTCGAGACTCAAGACTTGAAGAATCCGTGCACGGTGGTTCTCTCGCACGGATTCTGGGAGGACGGGCTGGGCGGCACGCCGGGCTGGGTCGGAAAAAGCCTGACGCTGAACAACACCGCCTGCACGATCGTTGGCATCATGCCCAAAGATTTTTCGTTCTATCCCAAACAGGCTCAACTGTGGACGCTGATCACGCCGACCAGCGCCTTGGCTAGACGTCCGTGGGACATGAACGTGGCCGTAATTGGCCTTCTCAAGCCAGGCGTGGGCCGCGCAAGCGCACAGGCGGAGCTCGCGGGTATCGAGAATCGAATCATCACTGAGAATGCCAGTCTCGGCGCAATGGAACTCCAACCCGACGTGCTCGATCTGAAATCGATGTTCACCTGGCTTACCGGGCGACACCTCCGCAGCAGTCTGATTATGCTCTTTGGGGCCGTAGTTTTCGTTCTACTGATTGCTTGCGTGAACGTCGCCAATCTGCTCCTTGGGCGCGCCTCGGAGCGCCAGAAGGAGCTTGGTGTTCGTGCCGCTCTTGGTTCGGGGCGCTCGCGGCTCATCCGGCAATTGTTGACGGAAAGCGTCGTCCTCTCGCTCAGCGGCGCTTTTCTTGGGACGCTCGTGGCAATCTTCTGTGTGCGGTACGTCAATGCGACACAAGCCACGGAGCTTCCTCCGGGCAATCCTGTTTCCGTGAACGGGCAGGTCCTGGTATTCACGGCGACCCTCGCGATCCTCACCGGCATCTTGTTCGGGCTCGTTCCGGCCTGGAAAGCATCGCGACTGGATTTGAACCAAGTGCTCAAAGAATCTAGCCAAACGGCATCGCGTGGTGCATTCAGCCACCGGGCGAGTCGCATTCTCGTAGTTAGCGAAATGGCGCTTTCGCTGATTGTGCTTGTGGCCGCAGGGTTGCTTATCGAAAGCTTAGTTCGCTTGACTGATGCGCCGTTGGGGTACGAGCGCTCTCACTTGCTCACGGCCGACGTTCGTTTGCCCGCTTCCTCCTCCCCGAAGGCGTCAGACTGGAAGAGATTCTCGGAGCGCCTTTACTCACAACTGGAATCCCTTCCCGGGGTAAAAGGTGTGGCCTTCGGCCCGCCGCTAATGGGCTGGATCGGCGGGACGCGAGTGACGATTGAGGGCGCCACCTCGCCGTCGCGCGTCGGATCCGCGAGCGGCCCAGAGGGCGTAACGAATGCGTACTTCCATGTCCTGGGTGTCCCGCTGCTGCGGGGCAGAGTGTTTACTGATCAGGACCGGCAAGGATCGATGCCTGTCGCGATCGTTAATGAGGCGTTCGCCAGAAAGTTCTTTCCGAAAGGAAATCCGCTCGGGCAGCACATCAAACTGGGCAAGCCTGATGGGGCAAAAGCCTGGCTCACGATTGTCGGCGTTGTCGGCAATGTTTCGCGTCCCACGCTGTTTATGGGATACACCAAAGGGCCTGACGTTTACCTGCCGCTGCGACAAGACCCGTCGAATGGTTTTTTCCTCTTCGTGCGGGCGGCCGGGAACACTCGCGCGGTGGAATCTAGCATCGGGCGCGCGGTAACTGTTGTCGACCCCAACGCTGCACTGCCCA
>JAKASH010000380.1 GCA_021828225.1 Acidobacteriota bacterium
CATCAGCACAATTCACGCTTACACCCCACGGTTTCCTTCTGGTCGCTATAGACGGAGTCGCTTTTGGTTTCAGCCTTGCTCCCCGCTCTACTCTTTGGAGCGCCCGGGCGGCCTGTAGCTTGCCGAGGTCGTATCTGTCTCCCAAACTGTCACCGTATTGACACTCAGCCCCTGATCCTTAATTCTTTGTTGGAGTTCAGTGCCGAGATAGCACGCCAGATTTTCAGCTGAGGGGTTTATCTCCTTGAAAGGTTCCAGATCGTTCAGGAAATGATGGTCAAAGCGCTCCACCAATCCTTTGACTGCTGCCCGCAAATCAGCAAAATCCATCAGTAGTCCGATAGAATTCAGCTTGTCACCTTCCACCGTGACCGTGACCTTGTAGTTGTGCCCGTGAACGTTTTCACACTTCCCCTTGTAACCTCGCAGCGCGTGACCTGCGGCAAACGAATATTCGACTGAAACCTCAAACATTGATCCTCCCGCTTTCTGACCCGTGGCTTGCTATTCTACTTCGACGCGCAGCAGCCACCTACGGACATTCTTGCATAAAAGCATTTACATCTTCCAGCCGCTGCGCCCGGCGGTAGGCCGGAAGGCTGTCAAAGAAGATCTTTCCATATTGTTTCCGCACAATTCGCTGGTCAAGGATGGCCAGTACGCCCCGATCGTTCTCGCTGCGAATCAGGCGTCCAAAACCCTGTTTTAAAGCGATGACGGCCTCCGGGATCTGGTATTCGACGAAGGCGTTGCCACCGTCCTCATTGATTTGACGGATTCGAGCAGCCACCACCGGATCAGTCGGAACGGCAAACGGCAGGCGGTCGACAATGACAGCGCTCAGTTGCTGGCCCTGCACATCAACACCCTGCCAGAATGAACTGGTCGCAAACAGCACGGCGTGAGGGGTTGACCTGAACTGGTCCAGCAAGGCCGTTCGGGGAGCGGAACCTTGTATCAGGAGCGGATAGCGGAGCCGGCGGCGTACGCGTTCATAAACGGCTCGCATCTGCTGATGGGACGTAAAAAGCACAAATGCGCGGCCTTCGGTAGCTTTTAACAGATTCACGATTTCATTGGCGGCACGTGACGCAAACTCCGCCTCACGCGGGTCCGGAAGGTGGAGGGGAATGTAGAGCATCGCCTGCCGACCGAAGTCGAAGTGGGACTCGAGAATTTTCTCGCGAGCCATTTCCACTCCCAGCCGGCGCTTAAGGAAATCAAATCTTCCACTCACGGCAAGAGTGGCGGAAGTCAATATGACAGTTCTGATGTTCCCAAACAGCCGCTCACGCAGGATTGGCGCAACGTCAATGGGCGAAGCTTCGAGAAAAACTCCGCGTCCTCTCCTCTCCCACCAATAAACAAAGTTGCGGTCCAGGCTCTCCATAATGATCTCGAGCGCCTGCCGGACATCCGCCGACCGCCGCGCCAGATTGTTGATCTCTTCAGGGCGGTCCTTCACTCCCAGCAATTCGGTCTCAAGCCGGATCAAAGCGTTCATGAGGGCAGAATACGTGCCTCGGCGGACTTCCAGGAAGCTCTCCCGGTTGTCAAAACTCATTCGGCCGTCTCCCGCCGGAAACAGCTCAAAGAAAAGTTCACTGCGCCGTCGAAGCTCCCGGACGGCACTGATTACGTCCCCGCCTACAAGACCCTTGAGCTTCAGAGTCGCCTCGATATCGCGCGCCAGCTCTTCAACCTTGTAGTTCGAGATTTTGAGGCCGAAATATTGAGTTGCCACATCCTCGATCTCATGAGCTTCATCAAAAACCACCGCCGAATAGTCCGGGAGAAGGCTCGCATACTCCATCTGTTTCAGAGCCAGATCTGCAAAGAACAGGTGGTGATTCACAATAATCAAGTCAGATTCAGCGGCCCGCTGATGCATCCAGGTTATGAAGCAGCGCTCAAACTGGTGGCATTTCTGACCCGTGCAGGCTTCCCGGCGCGAGTCGACACGCGACCAGAGTTCGCTTGCATCCGGCAAGCCTGCCAATTCTGCGCGGTCGCCGGTTTCGGTGCGAGCTTCCCACTCGCGCAGTTGGCCATACAGGCTGACCTCTTCAAGGCCATTCAGAACGGGCTGTTTTTCAAGATCGTAGAGCTTTTGCCGGCAAAGGTAGTTTTGGCGCCCCTTCATTAAGGTCACACGAAGGGCTGGAAACAGCTTTCTGATGAATGGAATATCCTTATAAAAGAGTTGCTCCTGGAGATTCTTCGTTCCCGTTGAAATCACGACGCGTTGCCCGCTGCGTATGAGAGGGACAAGGTAAGCAAGGGTCTTTCCCGTCCCTGTACCAGCCTCGATGATAAGGTGCTGTCCGTTCTCGACAGATGCTTCGATTGCCTCGGCCATTTCCAGTTGGCCGGGGCGATATTCGAATCGGGGGTGATGACGAGCCAGCCAGCCCGACGGCCCGAAAATTCGTTCGAGCGATATTTTTTCCGCTGTTCCTCGACTCTTATCAGTCATGGCGTGTGCGTCAAGCTCAAGAATGCACGAAGGTCAATCTGGCGGGAATCCGCAACCTCCGTTAGACTGTAATTCTAGAGGGCTGAAGTCAGTCCATGCTCTTGCTATTGCCCGTTCTCACTGGAAAGCGTCTTTTGGTGCGTTGCAACACGCTTCTGTACCGGCTCTTGCAAAGCCTTGCCAGGAAAAGCCCAATCAGGTGAAATCGTTTTGTTGCTTTGCGATTCAACCCACCACGCGACTTGGCTCTCTCTCGCAAGGATAGCACAGAAGCTTTTGGGCTGATTCTCACCAGTGTCATATGCAAGGAATCTATGTCGAAATTGCCGCAAATCGTAATTCTCGGACGCCCTAATGTTGGAAAGTCCACGCTTTTCAACCGAATTGTCGGAAGCCGCCGGGCGCTGGTTGGAAATGAGCCCGGCATGACGCGCGACCGTCTTGAAGCTGTCGCCGAATGGCATGGAAAGCGTTTCAATCTGGTGGATACGGGCGGAATCATCCCTCAGGAAAAAGACCTGATCGCTTCCGAGATCCTCAGACAGGCTCACATGGCAATTGAGGAAGCAGCACACCTGATTCTCGTGGTCGATGGACGCGAAGGAATCCTGCCTCTCGACGAGGAGCTGTGCCAACTGATCCGAAGGACGGGTAAGCCCATGTCCCTGGCCATCAACAAAATCGACCTACCCATGCATGCTCCGATGGCGGCGGAATTTGCCAGCCTGGGCTTTGGGGATAGTTTTCCTCTCTCTGCTGAACACGGACTGGGAGTCGACAGTCTCCTTGACCATGTCACGGCAGATTTGCAAGCTCCGGAGGAAACCGCTGAGGTTCCAGAGGAGCCCGTCAAGATCGCTATCATCGGGCGGCCCAACGTTGGCAAGTCTACGCTTCTGAATCGCCTGGCCGGGCAGGAACGATCCATCGTCACGGCCGTGCCCGGCACCACTCGCGACGCCATCGACGTGGAGGTGGAACGCGATGGCGCAAGGTTCCGCTTTGTCGACACGGCCGGAATCCGGCGCAAAGGGAAAACCAAGCTGTTGGCTGAGAAATTGAGCGTGATCCAGGCACGAAAACATCTGGAACGGGCTGACATTGCCCTGCTGGTTCTTGACGCAGAGGAAGGATGTACCGCACTCGACACCCACATTGCCGGTTATGCGCATGAAAGCCACCGCTCCGTAATCGTGGTGGTTAACAAATGGGATGCGATTAGAAAAGGACCAACAGTTACTCACGACTACACCCAGGAACTACGGCAGCGCATGAAATTCCTGGATTACGCGCCCATTGCATTCATTTCGGCACTCAGAGGACAACGACTTGAGAGCCTCTGGCGGTTGATCTCCGAAGTCGCTGTTGCCCGCAATCTCCGCGTGCCCACCTCAGAAATGAATGTCTTCCTGCGGGAAAACGATCTGAACCGCCTACCCAGCTCTCATGGCCACCCTCTGCGCGTCTATTATCTGACTCAGGCCAGCGTTTCTCCGCCCACCTTCATCGCCTTTACGAACCGCCTGGGCAAACTGCATTTCTCGGTTGAGCGATTTCTCGAAAACCGCATTCGGGAAAGGTTCGGGTTCATCGGAAGCCCTATCGTTATTAAATCGCGAAAACGGACGTAACCTTCAGGGTATATTGCAACGTCGATAGGAGTCAGGACCTGATCCGATCATTGCAGGGTTGTCCAGGTTTAATTGTCCTTGACAGGCTCAGTAATGTTATACTGTCGCCACAGGTAGGTATGTCTGCCCCATCCTGAGGCAACATGCTTGAGACAATCGTCACGAAATTATACGGAAGGGAGCTCAGTATACATGTCCTGGGAAATGGTATCTCTTCGGGTAGTATTCATCGTTTCTCTTATTGCTGCCGCCTACCATTTGCGCCCATTTCATTGGTCGTCATTAACCTCTGCCTTGGTGGGCACAGCGCTTGGATGCGCTTTCATTTTCATTGAGATGCGCCTTAGGAAGGCCAGCCTGAAAAAACTGATCGGAGCTGTGGTCGG
>JAKASH010000381.1 GCA_021828225.1 Acidobacteriota bacterium
GGAAAAGGACCTGGGGCACTCAGAAGGCAGTAGGCAGTAGGCAGAAAGCAAAACGCGGGACTTTCCACGGCGGCGAGAGCCGGATACGCTGTAACGATGTTTGGTGGCACGAGTAAACTCGTGCCCTTTCACAACAACGGCACAGAGCCGGTGCCGCGGCTACCAGATCTGCTCACGCCCGGCGCCGGTGGTGTAGGCGCTGGCCTGGTCCAGGTGCTTGATGGTGGAAGCGTCCAATTCGAGCTTTGTGGCTTCGACCAGATCGTTCAACTGGCCAAGCGTCCGGGCGCTGGCGATGGGCGCGGTCACGCTGGGCCGCGCGATGAGCCAGGCAAGGGCCACGCGCGCCGGAGTCGAGTTCAGTTCTTTGGCAACTTCTTCAAGCCCCGCCACAATGCGGAAGCCGCGCTCGTTCATGTATTTTTTGACGAACTGCCCGCGCGCGCTTCTGGCGAGATCCGCTTCCGAGTGATACTTGCCGGTGAGGAAGCCACTGGCGAGTGAGAAGTAGCCGATGACCCCGAGATTCTTTTCCTGGCACAAGGGCTCAAGTGCCGTTTCGTAGCCCGCCCGCTCAATGAGGCTGTATTCCGGCTGCAGCGATTCGTAGCGCGGAAGGCCGTTTTTCTCGCTCACCTCAAGCGCTTGGCGGAGCCGCTCGGCGCTGTAATTGGAGGCGCCGATGGCGCGCACTTTACCTTCGCGAATGAGCTGCTCGTAGGCGGCAAGCGTCTCTTCGAGCGGCGTGTCGGGGTCGTCTTTGTGCGACTGGTAGAGATCGATGTGGTCGGTCTGCAAGCGGCGAAGCGAGTCTTCCGCCGAGCGCAGGA
The DNA here is from genome assembly GCA_021828225.1 of Acidobacteriota bacterium. Next base: position 831 of record JAKASH010000381.1, read on the forward strand.
TGTAAGCCTTGGATAGCCCCTTTCGCCCGGGCCCCATCTCCATGCCCACCTTGGTGGCCAGGACGATGTCGTTCCGCCGCCCGCTGCGCTCGAGCCATTTGCCGATCAGTGTTTCTGATTCTCCGCCCTGGCACCCGGGCGCCCACTTGGGATAAACGTCGGCGGTGTCAATCAGGTTGAAGCCTGCGTCCACAAAGCCGTCCAGCAGTTTGAAACCCGTAGGCTCATCCACCGTCCAGCCAAACACGTTGCCGCCCAAGGCGAGCGGAGCAACTTCGAATCCCGAATTTCCCAGTTTGCGCTTTTGCATTGATGATGACCTCCAAAGCTTATGTGATGCGTGGAGCGCGCCGCATGTTTCGGATTTACGCTTGGCCGCTGCAGCAAGGTTGCTGTCGTTCAGAGAAAAGGCCGGAGACTAATGCCCCAACATCCGCACACATCGCCAAAGGCCCGACATGTGCGCCACCCACGCATGACGCTTCTGTTACCGCTTGACCGCCACCACGATGCCGGTGGCCCAAGCCAGTTTGGCAATCGTAAGAGAATCGTCGTCCGTCAATTGATTCATCAGGAGCGAAACCCTTTCCACATGGGCCTTGGGCCACTTCGGGAGGGGGAACATGTCATCGATGACGTAAAAGCCGCCCGGCTTCACAACTCGCAGGCACTCCTCAAGCCCCTCGAACTTGCCGGGGATGGCATCCGCAAAAACAAAATCGTAGTTTCCCGCCGGCTGGCGCTTCAGGAACTGGAAGCCATCTTCCAGGACAAGTTCCAGGCGGCTGTCATTGCCGAGGAACTCGCGCGCCACTTCCTGATGCTCGGCGTCGAAGTCAACACTGGTCAGGCTTGAACGGGCGTCCATACCGGCCAGGATCCATGCCGTTGCAACTCCTGTCCCGGTTCCCAGTTCCAGAAACTGACCGCCCGGTTTCGAGGCCGCAAGCGCGCGCAGCAAAGCTCCGGTACGAGGCTCGGAGGCCATGTCGAATCGCAAGGCGGTGGTCCTGGCCGTAATCTGAGCCAGCGCCGCAGGCGGTTGGATGAGATCGAAATCTATCATTCCCTTCATCTTTAAAGGCATCATGCGAATTGTAACCACGCTGGAGAAAAACTGCAAAGCCAGATCGCGAGAAGATTTTTTGCAACGCCGCGGTTTGCAATTCGAGAAGAGCCGCGGAGTCATGTGCTGAACGCGCACCGCGCTACTCGGCAGGCAACGTGCAAGATTCCTTGCATTCCGCGCGATATCATAGTACATGATGGCTGTGCCCGACAACCCCATCGTGCCCTTGACCGGCGAGACCCTCTCGGCGCTTCGTGTGTTTGCCGACCTGGCCTTTTCCCGCGCCGCCGGAGCGCCGTTGATTCCCGGCAATCGCGTCCGTCTGCTGCGCAACGCGGAAGAGAATTACCCGGCCTGGAAGGAAGCAATCGAACAGGCCGAGCACACGATCTTTTTTGAAAGCTACATCATTCATGACGACGATATAGGCCGCGATTTTGCCGGCCTGCTGGCCTCAAAGGCTCGCGAGGGCGTGCGCGTGCGACTCATCTATGACTGGATGGGTGCGATCGCGCGCAGCGGCTGGACCTTCTGGCGAATGCTGCGCCGCGCCGGAGTGGAAGTGCGATGCTTTAATCCGCCGCGTTTTGACAGCGCCTTCGGCTGGCTGAGCCGCGACCACCGGAAGACCATCATCGTAGACAGCCGCATCGCCTTCGTCACAGGGCTGTGCGTGGGGCGGCACTGGGCAGGCAATCCGGAGCGCCGGATCGCTCCGTGGCGCGATACAGGGATTTCAATCGAAGGGCCGGCGGTGGCCGAGGTGGAAGGAGCTTTTGCGTCCACCTGGGCCAGTTGCGGCGCCCCTCTGCCCGAAAGCGAACTTGGCGGCGACGGGACCGTTCCGGCCGTGGGCGACGTCAGCCTGAGAATCATTGCCACTCAGCCCGGCGTGGCCTCGATGTACCGGCTCGATCAGTTGATCGCCGCCGTGGCCCGGGAATCCATCTGGCTGACGGATGCCTATTTTGTGGGAACCTCATCTTACGTCCAGGCGCTTTGCGCCGCCGCGGCGGACGGCGTCGATGTCCGCCTGCTGTTGCCGCGCTCCGGAGACGTGCCCTTTGTCCGAGCCATCTCGCGCGCCGGCTACCGCACCCTGATCGAGGCTGGCGTCCGGGTCTTCGAATGGAACGGGCCGATGCTTCACGCCAAGACTGCGGTGGCGGACGGCCGCTGGGCGCGGGTTGGGTCGACCAATCTGAATCTGGCGAGCTGGCTGGGCAATTGGGAGCTCGACGTGATTGCGGAGGACGAGGGCTTTGCCGGAGAGATGCAGGCGATGTATCTCGACGATCTGAGCCACGCGACCGAAATTGTTCTGACGCGCAAGCGGCGCCCCCAGCCCATCGTGCCGCGCCGGATGCGAGCCCGGCCCCGCGGCGCAGTCCGCGGAAGCGCCAGTTGGGCGGCCAAGGGAGTTCTGCGCATGGGCAAAGTCGTCGGCGCCGCCGTCACCAGCAGCCGCGTCCTGGGCCCGGCTGAGGCTTCGCTGATGCTGACGGGCGGGCTGGCCCTGGTGGGTCTTGTCGTGGTCACGATCCTCTTGCCGCGGGTTGTTGCGGGAGTGCTGGCCCTGTTGGGCGCCTGGATGGCGCTGACCTTGCTCGTGCAGGCGTGGCGGCTTCGTTTCCCGCGAAAGAAGCCCGCCGAGGAGCCCGAGGAGCCGCCGCCGATATTCCCGCAAGCGCCTTGAAGCCGGATAAATCTTTAAATCGATTATCAACGCTGTCGCATCTAAAATAACTAAAGCCTCGACGGCTGGTGCCGCCGGGGCGGTTTATTTATGTCGAGCCATAAAAAAGGATTTCATACCCTTCGCGTCGCGACCTACAACATTCATAAATGCCGCGGGCTTGACCAGCGGGTGCGCCCGGAAAGGATCGCCCAGGTGCTCGACGAACTGGACGCCGACGTTGTCGCGCTTCAGGAAGTTGTGGGACGTGGCGGGCGCTTGAAAGAGGATCAGGCGCGTTATGTGGCTGAGGCGCTCGATTATCGCCCGATTTTCGGGGAAAACCGGCGCCACAATGGCGCGGCTTATGGCAATCTGCTGCTGTCGCGTTTCCCGGTCCTTGACTTCTGGAATTACGACATCACCGCTCGAGGGCGCGAGCCGCGGGGCGTCCTTCGAGCCGACGTGAAGCTCAAGGATGGCCAGGTCCTGCACCTGTTCAACGTCCATCTCGGCACGGCCTATCTCGAGCGCCGGGAACAGGCCTATCATCTGGTCAGCGAGCGCATTCTTCGCAATCAGGAACTGGCAGGAGCGCGCATCGTTCTGGGCGACTTCAACGAGTGGATTCCCGGGCTTGCCTCGCGCCTATTGTCCGAACACTTCGGCGTTTCCGGCCTTCACACCGATGCCGGGCACTGCCGGACTTATCCCTGCGTGCTGCCGCTGCTGCGCCTCGATCACATCTACTTTGACCGCGGATTGAACCTTCAGCGCCTGGCGCTTCACCGCAGCCGCAAGGCCCTGATCGCCTCGGACCATTTGCCAGTCGTGGCCGAATTCAGCCTCCAGGCTCGCCAGGACCATGCCTCGCACCGCACCGTCTCCCACCC
>JAKASH010000382.1 GCA_021828225.1 Acidobacteriota bacterium
CAAGCAAATTTGATTCGCGGAAAAGCTCTGCCGGTTGCTTCGTGCATTCGTTTTTTCCGCGATCGGAGTTCAACAGACTGAGTGCGTATGGTTTGGGGCCAGTCTGGTGCGAACATCCTGCAAAAAAGTACGTCATAGCTCGTCGCCCCCCGCAAAAATTCCTGTGGGTCTGCTTCCCTGGCAGCGGTTCGATACGCTGTTGCCCACATCCCCTTGTTAGCAACTGGAGGGCCGTTTCAAAATCGTACGTAAGCGATTGAGTAATTCAGAGTTATCGAACCGGTCATCAGTTGTCGGGGTCTTTCCATGAGGAACAAATTCCAGGAATCAGGCAATTTTTTCCGATCCACTGGAACGCTCCGCTCGCAGGAACGCACTCATGGAGGAACCAACAGCATTCAGTCTGAGTTTTCTGAGCAACGGCGGGCACAATACAAACAACCGTGAGCTTTCAGCGGCGGTCTGTAAGTTGAGTTCCAAGCTGGGTAGCAGCTCAGAAACAGAAGTCTTGCGCCAACCATCGGTCCCAGTCGCCGTTGGCCGCGGGGGATGATTTGTGGGAGTCAATGACGGTCAGTTGAGGCAAGGGCACAACTCCGTCCCACCGGTGCCAAGTAACCAGCACAAGCATGCTGCTAGAGCATGTATCCTTCGGATGTCGGCGCCGGAATGAAAGAACAACTGTTCTCCGGTTTGATAGGAAGCAGTTAGTAGGTGCTTTGAGGGTAGGCGCACGAGGGCATGGCGGCGGGACGCAGCGGCCAGAACGAACAGCAACTTGACTTCCTGGGCTCCCGCCGCGTCCTCCAGCCACTCTTTAGGCAATTAGACCCTCAACGTAAGCCCGAGCCCAGTGACGACGTTCGCTACGGCCCAACGGACCCAGCAGATCTACCATAGAAACGGTCAACCTTCGATCCCTCGCTCGCAATTCTCGTGGCATCATGGCTCGAAGCACAAAGCCACCAGAAAGCTGAGTCAGGAAATACTTAACCCAGTACTACGAAGTAATATCGACCACGCGCTCGGTCTTTCCGGCAAGCTGCGCTGCAGAAAGCACAACGCGATCTCGCTCCAGCTTACCAAGTGAAGTGGATTTCAAGGGTTCGCCATTGGGCGGATGGATGTGGATCAGGAGGTCAGCGCCTAGGAGCTTTTCGAACTTGAGTTGGCATCGCCAGCGGGTGGCGTTGCCCGGACCGGCAAGCGATTCCGTCGTCCAGGTGATGTGTCCGAATCGCGTGGGGCAGTTCTCGACATGGATTTTTTCTCCGGCCGCAAACCAGTGTTTGGGCGCGGCCTTTTGCAGATGCACGACCGCGTGGTCATGTTCTTCATAACAGAGCAGCCATCGCAGACCCAGAGCCGGCTGTAGCTCGCTGTTGATGACGGCCGACCAGCCGTAACGGCTACCTTCGCCCGGATGGCCACCCGGCAGCAGCGCGTCTTCCGGCGAGTACCGGCTGCCCGAATCCATCGTGTAGCAGAGCAGCGCGTAGAGGGTCAGCAAGAAGGGACGGTAGTCATCCTGGCGAATCAGGTACGACAGCGTCCCGTGGGACATAAAGTTTGACGTCCGGATGTAGGCGCCGTCGGTGTTCAAGCCCAGAACCTGCTCGCCAGCAATCTTGCGGTGGGCGAAATGGCCTTCGTCAAGCGCAGCGTCACCCCAGTCGCTCGTCCACCAGTCCATCATGTAGCGGTGATTTTCGTAACTGGTCAGATAGGTCGGCTTTCTCTTCGTGTCGAAAGGAGTAAAGGGCGTGATGCCCGCCTGCTTCATCGCCGCATTGCGATTGCCTAGAGCAGTCTTCAGCGAACGTTCGATGTTGGACCGCATCTCTGTGGCGATCTGCGCGACCCTCTTCGCCTCCTGCTGCAGCTTCGGGTCATTGTGTTCCCGGCCGGCTCGATCAAGGCATCGGGCGTGCTCGGTCAAGCCTCGCCAGGTCCACGAGGCGTTCTGGTAATAGTAGGGGTGGGAATTCGGATAATCATCTTTGGGATCGCCGTTGTCCGCTTCCGGCGAACCCCAGATCAGTCCATGGCGCGGGTCGTCTGGCAGGAAAACCCGCTTGCTGTATTCATACCTCTTGAGAACAAATTCAATCATGCGTCTTAAAACCGGTAGACGTTTCTGAAGAGCTTCGATGTCTCCGGTGTAGTCATAGGCCCGGGCAGAATTTTCCAGAAACACACCGGCGTTAAGCGGCGCTTCCACCTGGTCCTGCGTGTTGTAGAGGAAGTTGCCGTCCGGCAGGATGTAGTTGTTCAAATAGTGCTGAAAATATGGCTCGACCTCCTCGGTCAGGTTCCAGAGCTGCTGCACCCACGCAAATTCGTAATGGGCCACCGGGAACAACGCGTGGCTTCGTTCCGGAATTTTGGTGTAGGCGCCCTCACCGATCTGATAGGTGGGATTGAGCCCGCGATAGCTGGCTCGCGAAAGGGCAATCCCCGCCCGCGCTCCGTCCAGCAGCCACTGGTCAGGGATCTCAACTTTCATCTTGTCTTCAAAAAAGTGGTGCCACTGGTTCCACACACCGACAAGTGCCGCAAAAAAGTCCTCGCGCGAACCATTCCAATAACGCTCTTCGAATTTCTGCTCCTGCCCGGCGGGCTGAGGGTCCGATCCGGAACTCAGATGCCGGCGCGAGGTCTGTGGCTGCATGATCCGAACGCGGGCAACCGGTCTGGCATCCTTCCCCTGCGGCAGAACAGCCATCACCTCATAGCCCACCTGATAAGTGGGATTCCAAACCCCGATGTCAGCCGCCGGCAGGTAGCCCCCGATGGGTGTCCGCTTGCTGTAGCCATGGAGATAGTCGTAGATATAGTTCAGGAAAGCCGGAGGCTCAAACAGACGTCCCGCCATGTCGGGCGCCCAGAGCGACTGCGGGTCCTTCCCAAATTCGCGCGAGGTGCCGCCGGCTTCCAGCCACATCGCGCCTTCCGGCCCAGTGTCACCATTGGCCACCAGCGTCCAACCCATGAATTCCGGCCCGAGCGCTGCCACGTTCTCGTAACTCGGATCCTCATTCGAACCCAGAATGTAGTTGCCATAAACATCCGGCCCGGGTATGTATTCCTTAGGGCGCTTAAACTCGCCCAACTGCTTCGGCGGGTTGACGGGTCTCGGCCGGATCTTCGACAAGTCGCCGACACGTTTGGGGACATGCGCGATCTCTCCCTGCGTCGTCGAATAGGAGATCGTGCCCTGGTAGGTTACATGCTTTTCAAAGACCGCCGTCGCGATTCCATTGAGCCACGGTATAATCGCCACCAACTGCCATCCACCGATTGCCTCGCCGACTTTCAGCGTCCCGGTCTGCCCGCCGTGTTGTGCCTTTGCAGTGCTGTCGTCAATGGCGTGAACTTTCGGCACGTTCTGCAGGGCTTCCTTTTCTCCGGGCAGGAAAAGGTTGTACTCGTTCGGAATTCGTCCGGGCCGATAGGATGCCCCGGATGCAGGCTGACCTTCACTCCCCGCAGAAGCGGGAGACCTCGAGTGCCAGTCTGCGGCAAGATTTCCGGCGCCAGCCATTGGAGCCAAAGCAGTCACATACTTCAAGAATGATCGCCTTTTCAAGTTCGCTCTTCCTTCAGAAACTGGAAATAATCACAGGTGGCCTCTTCCCTTCCTGTCACGGATGGAAAACCTGGCTCTCAAGTTAAGATGTCCGCTCGCATTGATTGATGATGAATCCCTCTCGGGGAAATTTAGGTGTCGATTCTATCTCTGACGCGCTCCGATTAAAAGGAGAGTCTAACCGCAAACAGAATCCATCTCGAACCCGGTGCAACTTCTACGGACGATAGGGCCCGGACTGGCAGTTCGTCATCGAGCTATCTCATCAACTCGCGATGGGCAGAAAGCGCTGCGTGGTTTGCAGCCTTGGCATCGGCCACAAATTGCGAGTAAGGCTGGTCCTTGATGTTCACAAGTCCATAGTTTGAGTTTTCGCCGTCGAAGCGTCCCTGTCTGGGCTCATCGCACCACTCAAACCACTGGTAACCTACTGCTTCGGGCAAGCTCTCCAACCATGTGACGAATTTCGTATAAGCGCGAGCGCGCGCCGCCTGGTCCGGCACCTTAGGTCCGGCGCCTCGCGTATTGGGCAGGCCGGAATTCTCGGCGCGGAAGGCAAATTCGGCCACCAGGACGGGCCGACGGGACAGCTTGTAGATATGCTCGACAATCGGGCGTGGATCGAAATTGTAAATGTCTACTGATACGACGTCGGCAGCATGCGAAGCTCGCAGTACCGGGTCCGGTGGCATCCCGGCAAATTTGGCTCCAAGATAGAGATGGTTGGGATCGGCCGCGTGGATGGCACGGGCGCAGACCCGGAAGTAACGCCGGGCAACCATGCCGAGAAATGCCGAATTGTCAGCCTGGAAGGCTTTGGTAGTTGCTTCAGAGGGAACATCTGCGAAGCTGGTTGCATGGAC
>JAKASH010000383.1 GCA_021828225.1 Acidobacteriota bacterium
TTTGACTTTGTATTTCTCGAACAACCGTTCGATCGGCGTCTTATCGCGAGCTGCAGCACTGACCGCTCCGCCCGTAACGGAAACTGCCAGGAGAACAAGGTACATCAGAGAACGATTCGTCATGCGCAATCGATAACTGGTACTCAAGCGTTGCCTCCATTTCCAGATGAGCTGTGCAGTTCAGATATTCGGGCAGGAAACTGTCGGCGGCAGGCTGCCATCGCTTTCATGGCTGCCATCTTTCGCCATCTTTCGCGAAAAGCGGAATCGCCTGCTGCAGCCATAATGACGGGTGCTTAAAGCTTTTCGAGAAGCAATCGGGCAGGCAGATGAAGGGCTTTCGAGGGCATCGGATAGGCTAGGCTGTTTCCGGTTTGTTTCCGGTTTGTTTTTTCGGCCCTTCCTTTATTTTCAACAAGTTCGGTAGCTTCGTTTCCGCTTTGTTTCCGGTTTGTTTTTTGACCATTATTCTTTGTTTTCAATAACTTCCCAGGTTTGTTTTTTGAAAAAAGAATTCTTTTTTCTGTTTCTGCGCCCGAAAAATCCGTTTCAACTCGTCATTTTCTTGTACCACAGCACGATAGCAGTCTCCGTCCAACCCGTCCTGCATTTTCTCTTCTCCTGTTTCAACTCGCTCGCCAGTTGCCAAGCCAGCCAACTCAATCAGGTAGGCTAGCACAGCGGCCGGGATTTGTCAAGGCCCAATCGCGGGCAGGCCCAATCGCGGGCACGAAGGGTGGGCCGCTCACTCGGGCCAGCGTTTCGGATCGAATGTGCGCGGACCACTGAGCCAGCTTGTTTCCGGCTGGGAGTGGAGCGGATTCACTACGCTGGAAGCCGGCTCGCCTCTCAACGCCACGCTGGCCAGCAACGCTTCATTGAATTCCTTTATGAGCCTTCGGCCAAACCAGATCGGTGACCCCCTGGCCGGAACTCCTCATAACCGGAATCAATGGTTCAATCCTGCGGCGCTTGCGGTTCCGGGCCTTTACCTGTTCGGGAACGCCGGCCGCAACGCCATTACCGGTCCGGACCTGTTCACGGCCGATTGGTCGCTGTCGAAAAACTTTGAGATCACCGAGCGGCTCAAGGCTCAGTTCCGATGGGACGTTTTCAACGTCTTTAACAACACCAACCTGGCCAACCCCAGCAACACGAATGTGGATACTCCGACAGCCGGGCTCATTACCGACGTGCAGGCTCCCATGCGGAACATGCTGTTCGGACTGCACCTGACCCGGTAATTTCCACTTGAACATCGAAGGGGTCTCGGGTGACCGGGACCCCTTCACGACCGCCTCTTCGCGTGGGGCAAAAAGGGGAGGGATGGCACGCTGCAGTGTGCTCCAGCAGCCTCAGTGCCCCACCTGTGCCTTGCCACCACGCTGCGGACAATTCCTCAACGTTCCATTCAAAGACCCTGTGAGTGGATCTGCGGGCCTGCACGCAAGAAATCCCTTGCGATGAAACGGCTATTGATCGTCCAGAGCGATCGGCAAAGGTAGAGGCTGATGGAGTGGTTCTCCTTCGACAGCCAGACGCTCGCGGCTCATCATTTCCGCGACTTGTTCGAAGCTGGGCGAAGTTGGAGGCGTGAACAGGCTGACGACAATGTGAGCGACTATTCCGGCCAGGGTAGGGACGACCGCATTGTTCAGAAACCCCAGTCTTGCAGGAGCAAACATAACGGCTAAAGATGCGATGGGTGTTCCCACCAGGGCCGCCAGGGCGCCCTGCCACGTTCCACGCCTCCAGAAGCGCCCGACGAGGATAATGATCGCCAGACCGCTCAGGGTAACGGGGAGGAATTTGACAACAAACCCGACGATCGTCCCGGCATGAAGGGCCACCAGCGCAGAGATGGCAAAGGAGCACACCAAGGCAATCCTTACGGCCATCAGAGGCCGCTTGGCATACCGCCCGGTCGCCAGCGGATAGATGTGGCGAACGAAGAAGGTGCCGGCGGCAATGGCATTCCAGTTGGCGCACGAGATGATTCCAGAGGTCACCGAGACCACGACCAAAGCCGCAAGCCACGAGGGCAGGACGTTCATGATCAGCCAGATCAGCGACTTGTCGGGATTGGCCAGGTGCTGGTTGAGATGAAAGGCGTACATGCCGGTAATCCCGATGACTGCTGAAAACGCCACGACGATCATTCCTGCAAGCATCATGGCCCACCTGGCTCCGTTCTCGCTCCGCGCACTGTACATGCTGAGCCTTCGGCCGGGATCGGCAATCGCGGAAACCATCAGGGCCACAATCAAGCCGGCAACCTTCCACGTGCCGTAGGAGGCCACGCCCAGAAATGAGAAGTAAGCGGGTGGCATGGATTGCCGCAGTCCAACCCACCCGCCGCTGTGATGCAGGGCTGAATACGTGAGAACAGCGAACCCGGACAACAGGATGGCCGTCTGCAGAAAGTCGGTATAGACCACACTCTTCAGGCCGCCTGGGATGGCGATGCCGGCAGTGATCAGGGCGGCCGCCAAAACACACAGATGAGGCGACAGCGGCGTGACGGCCGAAAGCAAGGCCGCGCCTCCCATGATCTGCACCGTCAACCAGCATAACTGGGCGAAGAACAGCGTAATGTTGGAAAACTCGACGACGATGCGATTTCCGCCATAATAGGACGCCACCTCTTCGCTGAGGGTCATGAATTTGTGGCGGCGCATGACGGCGAAGAGTATACCCACCAGAGCAGTACCCAGTCCCAGACCGATGGGATAGGCCGAGCCTGCCCAGCCATGCAGATACGCCAGGCCGGAGGCCCCGACGATCACCCCAGTTCCAATGTTGGCCGCGGTGATGCTTCCGACAAGCACCCAGAAAGGGAAATTACGCCCGCCGACGAGGTAGTCAGAGCTCCTGGCGATGCGCTTCATCCAAAACGAGGAGAAGGCCAGCATCAGGCAGGCATAGAGAACCAGCCCTATGGCAATCGCGGTGTGCGTGCCCATTCATCAATCCTTGGCGGCAACTTTGCGAAAGGCTGTCAGGACGTTTTCCAGCAAGCAGTTAGAATTCGAGCTTTTGCATGTTACCTGAAATTCTCGGCAAATCAAAAAACTTGTCCAGGCGATACGAAAGCCAGTAGCCGCTCCACCGCGGGTCGGACTGAAGCAACGTGCCGAGGCGATCGATCATTTCATTTCTCAGCGCCGCGTATTGGGGTTCCTGGGCGAGGTTTTCAGCTTCCACCGCGTTCAGGTCGTAAAGTTCGTCGATGTCGGAAGAAGCGTTATAGGAATAGAGGTGGTGGCTGCCGCTCCCGTCCCACCGCTGAATCCCGCACGCAAAATTCACTCCCACGTGCCAGCCACAGGAAAAGATCAGGTCGCGATCGGCCGGCCTTAACGTCCCCTGAAGGTGCGGAATGAGCGACTGGCCATCCAGCCTGGCTTGCGGTTCAATTCCGGCGACGGACAAGAGGGTCGGCGCCACGTCAAGCAGGGAAACCGGAGCGTCAACCGTGTGCGGTCGAATGCCCATCGAGGCCGGCATCTTCACCACGAGCGGTGCGCGCAACACATCAGGATACAGATAAACACCCTTGTCGACGAGGCCCCATCGCCCGTTCATTTCTCCGTGATCGCCCATGACCACGATCAGTGACTCATCGTAGAGATCTTTTTCCTTCAGAGTCCGGATCAGGTGTGTAAGGGCCCGGTCGATCACCTCCATCTGCAGCGCGTGGGCCACACGGTAATCGAGCAGCGACTGCGGATTGTACAGGCCCCAGTAACCGCGATAAAGGTCGTAAATCTTAGGCTGATCAGGAAACGGCTTCCAGTCGCGGACCTGGACCTTCTTGTAGGTCTCCGGCAAGGTCATCACTGCTCGCAGTTCCTTTTCGCGCTCCTCGAATCCCTCGGGCACACTGAACGGCTGGTGAGGATCAAAGATATCGAGTTGCAAATAGACGGGGCGCCCGCGCATTGCAGGGCTGGTTAAGGTATCCTCCAGTTTGTCCAGAGCGCGGTGAGCCAGGTAATAGCTGAACTGCGCTTCCAAAGGAAAGGGTTTCCCATCGGCCTGAACAATCCAGCCCCCAACGGAATTGCCGGGAGTCTTGCGGTCCCGTTGCAGAAGCACGATTTCTCTTGAGTATTTCTGAGGCTTGGCACCAAGCCGCCGCTCATACTCCAGATAGTTTTCGTCCTGGTAGACGGGCGGATACCATTGGTCCCAGGGATTGTCGTCCTCCCCAAAGGCGTCGATGAACTTCTTGGTGCCGACGTGGGATTTTCCGCAGTGCTTGGTGACGTAGCCGGTTGCCTTCAGATATTCCGGAAAAATGACGTCGTCGGGCCGAAGTTCAGTTGCGAGGCCGTCCGGAGCGTGTTCTCCATTGCCCAGGGCATACGTGTATCGGCCTGTCAGGTAAGATGCTCGAGACGGACCGCACAGGGGGACAGTGGCAAAAGCGTTCCGAAAAAAGACGCCGT
>JAKASH010000384.1 GCA_021828225.1 Acidobacteriota bacterium
ATGGCGGTTGTCCTTTATTCCTACATCAATAAGTTGCGTCTGGAAGGAAAAGGTATCCGGGAAGCGACTCATGAGGCAGCTTTGCTACGGTTGCGGCCCATCATGATGACGGCCCTGGTCGCCTGCCTCGGCCTGCTGCCCGCCGCTCTCTCGCACGGCATCGGCTCATCCACTCAGCGGCCGTTTGCGATAGTCATCGTGGGTGGACTGATTTCCCCGCTGCTGTTGGGCTTTTTCGTGAACCCGGTCCTGTACAGCCTTGTCGCGGGCGATGGAGACGTCTTACAGGTGTAGGATTGTGAGCTATCAGGGTCCATAAGGCCGCTGGCATTTCGCCGGACGATGATCGCCGGGTAAGTTTGGATGGGTCCAGCGCAGGGTGAGTTAGCGGGCCGGTGACGACTTGTAGATTTAGCGCGATACGCTGCTGTTCAAAATTGATTTTTCCGGGTGGTCGCGGTTAGAATCAGACAGTGCCTGATCGGGGCTTCGCTTTCGAAAGGAGTTTTGGAGATTGATCAGAAGACATTGGAAGGAATTTGCAGCAGCGGGAGGGCTGCTTGCCGTGCTGTCAGTTGCCCTTGTTGCTTCGCAAACCGTGCAGCACGCGGCAGTAGCAAATGCTTCCGCAACGGAACAAAAAATTATTCATTATGTGCGGGAAAGGTTTGGTATTCCTAGAACTACCAAGCTGACCGTTGCGCCGTTCCAGGACTCCGGCTACAGTGACTTTTACAAGACCACCATTTACGTTCAGAACGGAAAGCAAAAGTCAGCTCAAGTTGCGCTTGTCACCAAAGACGGGCGTTACCTGGTGATTGGAGACGTGTTTGTGGCCTCACAAACCGCACAGCACGCCGTCGCCGCAAATGCTTCCGCAACGGATCAAAAGATTGTTGATTATGTGCGGACAAAGTTCCATGTCCCTGATGCTGTCAAACTTTCCGTCGGACCCTTCCAGAACTCCCAGTATAGCGACTTTTATCAAATCACCATTTACGGTCAGAATGGAACTGAGAAGTCTGCTCAGCGCGCTTTTGTCACCAAAGACGGACGTTACACAGTGATCGGAAGCATCTTTAACCTGAATGCCGATCCAAAGAAGGAAGTGGAGCAGACAATTAACCTGGAGAATCAACCCACCGTCGGTCCGGCCAATGCTCCGGTGACGATCGTGGAATTTGCGGACCTTGAGTGCCCCACTTGTGCGGCAACGCAGAAGTTCTTTGCCCACGATCTGATTCCGAAGTACGGCAATAAGATAAGAATCGTGTTCAAGGAGTTTCCGCTGGTCGCCATCCATGATTGGGCTTTGACGGCAGCAATTGCGAACGAGTGCGCTTATAAACTTAACCCTGCGGACTTCTTCCGGTATCGCTCGACGATTTTTGAGGGCCAGGACATGATTAATGGTGCGAATGTCCGGTCACTGCTTCTCGACTTCGGCCAGCGTTCAGGGCTGAACAGGTTGCAGTTGGCGACCTGCATTGATTCGAAGGCGACGCTTCCCCAGGTTGAGGCCGATATGCGCGAGGGGCAGGCGCTGGGAATCATGAGCACGCCCACGCTCTTCATTAACGGCACTCCAGTGGTGGGGCTGAACCCCCCTCGAATCTACCAGCTTGTTAACGAGGGACTGCAGCAGGCCGCATCCAAGTAGCGGCCTTCGGATGGAACAAGCCGCCGCGGCGACCGGCCGTTCAGGTCTGGGTCCCGTATCCTCCGAAAAATCCCTCGGCCCGCCGCAATCGATTGAGGGAGATCTGGAGAATCAGGAAGTAGAGGAGGCAGATGGCTCCTCCGAACCCAAGAGCGAAGCGGGTACCGATAGCCTGCGCCACCGCCCCTGCCTGCAAGCTGCCAAACGGCATCAATCCTGTCATTGCCATGTAGTACATCGCCATGATCCTGCCGCGAAGTTCCGGCGGAGTGGTGACTTGTAACGTTGTGTTGGTCAGTGTCAGCGTGCCCACAACGGTGCCTCCCATGACCACGAGCAGCAAAAAAGCTCCCCAGAACGTGTGGGCCCGCGCCAGAAAGATCAGTGCCAGAGAAAAAAAGGTCGCACTCGCAAGAATCATCCGACCGCGCCGCTCGGGCGTTCCCTTGGCGGCAATGACTAGTGCTGCAGCCACCGCTCCCAATCCGGCTCCGGCCATCAGGAATCCAAGACCGGAAGCCCCCACCCCGATCAGATTGCGGGCGATGGCCGGCATCAGCACGATAAAAGGCAGACCAAAAAGGCTGAGGAAGGCGGGCACCGTGAGAAGCACAATGAGCAGGCGATGCTCGTTCACGTAGCGGATCCCTTCGAGGATCGTACCCCAGAACCGAGGTCCCTTGTGTCTTTGGACCGGCGGAATGGTGATCATCAGCAGGGCGATAATCAAGGCAAGAAAGCTGGCCGAATTCAAATAGAAGCAGGCGGCTGCACCAAGCGTGCCGAGAGCCAGCCCCGCTACCGAGGGGCCGATCGCGCGCGACATGTTGAACTGCGCGGAGTTGAGCGCGATACCGTTCAGGAGGTCCTCGCGCGGGACAAGATCCGGAATCAGGGCCTGGTAGGCCGGGTAGTTGAGAGCGGATGCAATCCCGGTCAGGAAACTGATGGCGAGGATTTCTGCTATCGTGATCCGGCGAAACGAGGTGAGAACGGCCAGCAGCAGCGCCAGCAGCATCATGGATGTCTGGGTGATCAGCATGAGCTTCCGGCGGTTCAGACGGTCGGCTATCGCTCCGCCCGGCAAGGCGAATAACAGCGAAGGAATCTGGGCCAGGAATCCGTTCACCCCCAGGAGGAACGGCGAGTTGGAAATGATAAGGATAATCCATCCGAGCGCGACGTATTGCATCCAGGTGCCGATGTTTGAGAGGAAGTTGCCGGTCCAGAAGATTGAGAAATCCCTGTGGTAGAGAGAACGGAACATCATGAGCCGCCGAGAGGTCTCGGGGGCGAGTTTTGTCCTTTGTTCCAACCCTGAATGACCGGGGTCCATGGCGTGCCAGATAAAGCGCGTACTGAACCGTCAGGTTCTTTTCTTACTATACATGATGGCAGACGGTTTCCGGGCTGGGGCAGTAACCCCTTGGGCAGCCAACGCGTCCGATATCAATAGGATCATAAGAGAGTGGGGAGGTTCAACATGAAGAAATGGATTGCAATCGCGGCGGTGCTGGTCCTTGCTGCCGCAGGGTTTGCGTTCGCGGCGCAAAGGGCGTGGGGACCCGGATGGACGCGCGGATTCCATGGTCCCGAGGGCCGCTTGATGGGCCAGAGGATTCAGGCCTTGCTGGATAACCAGCAGTTCCGGTCCGAAGTCAACCTCACGGAAGATCAGGTTACCCGCCTCCGTCAGATTGTCACGAATACGGAAAAGGCGAATATCGAGACGCGTGCAAAGATGGCCGTGGCGGGGATTGATCTGCGCCAGTTGCTGCAGGCGGACAAACCCGACCAGGATGCCGTCATGAATAAGGTTCAGCAGATTACAGAATTGCGCGGGCAGATGATGAAAACCAACGTCCAGGCCTTGCTGGAAGCCAAGACAATATTGACGCCCGAGCAGCAGGCCAAGATCCGGCAGTTCATTCAGAACCGCTTTAGGGAACGGGGCTGGAGACAAAACCGAGGACGAGACTGGATGGGAAATCCTCAAGGCGGGATGATGAGGAGGCATGGAACTCCGCCTTCGCCGCCACCAGCCCCGACGCCGCCCTCGCCGCCAAGCCAGTAAGATCAGGCAGGCCGGGGCGACGGCTCGCAGGGGTCGGGCGTGTTTGACACTTGCACCCTCGAGTCCTGGCGGAAGGTTGGGCTTCGAGCTTTCCAGGCAGTGGGTCATCTGTTGCCCAGGGTTCCTCTGAGCGATGACGTCGCTGCGCTTCCCACAACGTGCGTGGCCGCGCCTCAAACCATCCTGATTCTGGTGAGCCAGCGCACTTGACTTCACAAGCGAATTCCCTTACGGTTGACTACTTCTGGTCATTTCTGACGAACCAGCAGCTTGGGGGGCGCTCATGGGTGTTGGGGTTTGTAACGCGAAATTGTTTCCACAACGAAAAGCTGCGCGATAGAGCATCAGAGATAATATGAGATTGCAGGAAAAGGTCGCTATCGTAACGGGCGCAGGTTCGGGTATCGGCCGGGCAACCGCGGAACTTTTTGCCGAAGAGGGTGCAAGAGTCGTAGTAGCCGACATTGATGCCACATCCGGCAAGGAAACCGTCCTTTCAATTCGAGAGAAGGGGAATACCGCCCATTTTGTCGAGGCTGACATTTCGCAGGAAGCGGATGCAAAAAGAATCTCGGATGAGGCCGTGAGAGTTTTCGGTGCGATTGATATTCTGGTCAATGATGCGGCCACGTTTGTGCTCAAAGGTTTTGAAGCCACGGTTGAGGATTGGCAACGCTCCCTGGGTGTGAATGTGATCGGGACCGCAATGGTTAC